>CANGZG010000062.1 GCA_947458415.1 Comamonadaceae bacterium
GCCTCACCTATCAGTGTTCGAAATATTCAACACAATCCCAAGGTATGCGTCAGCATGATTGATATCTTTGTTCAAAGAGGATGGAAATTACAGGGTCATGCCCAGTATGTTGGTGCAAGTGATAAGGTGTTTCAAAAATATGCTCAGCCACTGAATGCATTGGCAGGAGAAAAATTCACGATACAAGGCGTGATGTTTGTCCGGGTTGAAAAAGCGCAACGTATCGTCGCGCCCAGCTACCGTTTTTATCCAAACAGCACCACAGAAGCCAGTCAAATCGCTTCGGCGATGAAGGCTTATGGCGTGCGGTCTTTAAATTAGTAACGCAATACGTTAATATCTCAGATGGCAATCAAAACTTTCAAGTGTTCCGACACTCAATGGCTCTATTTAGGAGTACGAGTTGCGCGTTGGGTCAATATTGAAAGATCAGCGCTTCGAAAACTTCAGCAATTAAGTTGGTCCAACTTGCTGGATGATTTGCGAGCACCACCTGGTAACAGGCTGGAGGCATTGACAGGCAGCCGAAAAGGGCAGTACAGCATTCGTATCAATGATCAATGGCGCTTATGTTTTAAGTGGGAAAAAGAGGGCGCCGTTGACGTGGAAATTGTGGACTACCACTGATAGGAAACAAGCATGAAAAGAATCAAACCAGTGACGCCTGGCGAAATGCTGGAACAAGAGTTTTTAAAACCTTTGGGCTTGACGAAATACCGATTGGCCAAAGACATAGGTGTGCCGCCGCAACGCATCGGCGACATCGTCGCTGGTAAACGCGCCATCATGGCTGACACAGATTTGCGTTTGTGTCGTTATTTCGGCTTGAGCGATGGTTGGTGGTTGCGCGGTCAAATGGAATACGACATGGCCATCACCAAAGCCAAGATGCATCGTGTTTTGGCGGCTATTCAGCCCAGAGATTTGTCACCTGCATAAATGACAGCCTATCAAGTGGCAATGCAACACTAAAACCTCGGCAACTCCGGGTGACTCATTTGCCCGCCACGCACCAGCATCTTGCCGTACTCGGCGCAGCGTTGCAGGGTGGGAATCACTTTGCCGGGGTTGAGCAAACCGTTCGGGTCAAACGCGCGTTTCACGCCAAACATTTGTTCGTTTTCCGCCGCTGAAAACTGCACGCACATGGAATTGAGTTTTTCCACACCCACGCCGTGTTCGCCAGTCACCGTGCCGCCCATGGCCACGCTGGTTTCCAAAATGTCCGCGCCAAAGAGTTCACAGCGGTGCAATTGGTCGGGGTCGTTCGCGTCAAACAAAATCAGCGGGTGCAAATTGCCGTCACCTGCGTGAAACACGTTGGCGCAGCGCAAGCCGTATTTCTTTTCCATCTCGGCAATCGCCAGCAGGATGTCTGCCAAACGCTTGCGCGGAATGGTCGAGTCCATGCACATGTAGTCCGGGCTGATGCGACCACTCGCAGGAAACGCGTTTTTGCGTCCGCTCCAAAACTTCAATCGCTCGGCCTCGTCTTTGCTGACCGCAATCGCGGTCGCGCCGCAGCTTTGCAACACCGCGCTCATGCGGCCGATTTCTTCTTCCACTTCTTCAGGCGTGCCGTCACTCTCGCACAGCAATATCGCTTCGGCATTCAAGTCGTAGCCCGCGTGCACAAAGTCTTCCACGGCGGCGGTCATGGGCTTGTCCATCATTTCCAAACCCGCCGGAATGATGCCCGCGGCAATGACGGCAGCCACCGCGTCACCGGCTTTGCGCAAATCGTCAAAGCTGGCCATGATGCAACGTGCAAGCTGCGGCTTGGGGGTGAGTTTGACGGTGACTTCGAGGGTGATGGCCAACATGCCTTCCGAGCCCACCACCAACGGCAACATGTCGTACCCGGGTGTGTCCAGTGCATCGCTGCCGAACGCGACCCATTCGCCTTGAACCGTGAGTCCTTTGACTTTCAACACATTGTGCAAAGTCAAACCGTATTTCAAGCAGTGCACGCCACCTGAGTTTTCGGCGACGTTGCCACCGATGGTGCACGCGATTTGGCTGGACGGGTCCGGCGCGTAATACAAACCCAAGGGGGCTGCGGCTTCGCTGATGGCCAAGTTGCGCACACCGCTTTGCACCACCGCGGTTCGGCTGTGTGCATCCATTTTCAAAATGCGGTTGAACTTGGCCAGCGACAACGTGACCCCTTGTGCGTTGGGCATGGCACCCCCAGACAAACCGGTGCCTGCACCGCGTGCCACCACCGGCACTTGCAGCGCATGACACGTGCGCAAAACCGCTTGCACTTGCTCATAGGTCTCGGGCAAAGCCACGCACAAAGGGCGCTGGCGGTAAGCGGTCAGACCATCGCATTCGTAAGGCGTGGTGTTTTCAGACGACGACAACACGGCGTGGGCAGGCAGCACTTGGCGCAATGCCGCCACGACTTGGGCGCTGCGTGTGGCCAGTGCTTGTTCGTCTGTGCGCAAGCTGTTGATCTCAGGGGTGGTCAATGCATTCATCCCGCTACTTTAAACCGAATGCCTGTGTCAGCCACTCACACAGGGCAGATGTCCCTTGGCAAGCGCCATTGGAACCGTTAAGCCAGAGGTATTCATCACGCGTGACCCACGTTGCGCATGATCAGCATGCCAGTGTCAAGAATCTCACAGCGAGTCGATTCCGGTAACTGTGTAGGTGTCGATAAACACATGCCCTGGGCTGAATGCCTTGGTGTGAATTTCTGCAGGCATCGTGCATGCCGTGCATCCAAAAGTTAAGCCACATCAATGGCACTTGTTTTGCCCATGAAGACCCCTCAGTCACTGCCTGGAGGGTCTCATGTTCAAGCCATCAAATGCACGCCAATGGTTGCATCGTCTGTTCGTTTGTTTCGCATGGCGCGCCATGTGGTTCAGTGTGTGTGTCGGTGGTTGCGCGACGCATGCAAACGCGCTGCAAATTCAACGCATCGACACCGATGTGTTTGTCAGTGGTGACATCTTGGCCAACGACGATTTGAAATTGCGTGCAGAGTTTGATGCCGCGCCTGTGAAGCGATTGATCTTGGTGAATTCGCGCGGCGGACATTTGAATGCGAGTTTGAACATCGCGCGTTGGTTGACCACCCAACCGATCACCACCTTGGTGGTGGGCCCGTGTTTGTCTGCGTGCTCCTTGATCTTCATGGCGGGCAAAGAGCGCATGTACGCGACGGGTTATGAACCCCGGTTGACTGTGATTGGCATCCACGGGCCGAGCTTGCCATTGACCGGGCAGTTGTTGCCCGAACGTGCTGCGGAAATGCTGGCGTTTTACAAAGAGCGCATGGGCGACAAATACGACGCCCGTTTGTTGCACACCGCCTTGTATGACATGAAAGATGCCACAGGCTTTGTGTTGGTGCGCGAGATCACGCGCAACCAAGCCAAAGACCGCATCACACTGCATTGCCCGACCGCGCAAACCCCGCGTTGGCAATGCACCGAATACCCGCGCGCGAATGCTTACAGCTTGGGGTTGGTCACGGCCAGCGAAACTGTCAGCCTGCAATTGCCTGACAGCATGCGACCTAGAATGCCTTGAACACCGGCCTGCCGCAGGCCAGTGGTCTAGCCAAGGAGACAACATGGGCGCCAATGAAATGCCATTGCAACTCGACAACCTGTGGTTGCCGTTCACACCGAACCGCGATTTTCACCAAGCGCCTCGCGTGTTCAAAGCCGCCAGTGGCATGTACTTCACCACCGATGACGGGCAGCAGGTGCTCGACGGGATTTCCAGTTTGTGGTGTGTGGGCGCGGGTCACAACCGCCGCGAAATCAACGAGGCGGTTCACAAGCAACTGCAAACCTTGGACTATTCCACGGCGTTTCAGTTTGGCAATGACCGTGCGTTTGAGGCCGCGCACATGCTCGCGCAATTGGCGCCCGCCGATTTGAACAAAGTCTTCTTTTGCACCTCGGGTTCAGAAGCCGCTGACACGTCTCTCAAAATGGCATTGGCTTACCACCGCGCACGCGGTCAAGGACACCGACAAGTGTTCATCGGGCGCGAACGCGGTTACCACGGTGTGGGCTTTGGCGGCATGAGCGTGGGCGGCATTGGCGGCAACCGCAAAGTGTTTGGCGCGGCCATGTTGCCCAAGGTCGACCATTTGCGGTTCATTCACGACCCGCACAAGCACGCGTATGTCAAAGGCGAGTTGCCCGTGTTTGAAGAAGATTGGCTGCTCGAATTGGAAAACCGCATCTTGCCTTTGCATGATGCGTCGAACGTGGCGGCGATCATCGTCGAGCCGGTGGCGGGCAGTGCCGGTTGGTACATCCCGCCGCAAGGCTACTTGCAGCGACTGCGCCAGATTTGCGACAAGCACGGCATCTTGTTGATCTTTGATGAAGTCATCACCGGTTTTGGTCGCATGGGAACGCCGTTTGCCGCCGATTACTTCGGCGTGGTGCCAGACATGTTGAACTTCGCCAAATGTGTCACCAACGGCGTCATTCCCATGGGCGGCGTCATTTGCCGTGACGCGATTTACGAGGCCGTGGTGCACACCGAATCACCCGCGCATGCCATCGAGTTTTCTCATGGCTACACCTATTCAGGCCACCCCGTGGCGTGTGCGGCGGCGGTGGCCACCATGAAACTTTTGGCAGATGACGCACTGTTTGCACGCGCGGGCAGCATGGGCCCGGTGCTGGGCCATGCCGTGCATTCAGCCATTCGTGGTTTGCCGCATGTGGTGGGCATCCGTTCCCTGGGGTTGGCGGCGGCGGTCGAGCTCAGCCCATCCGACAAAGGGGCGGGGCAGCGCGGCTATGCGGTGTTTTTAGACTGCTTGAAGCACGGCGTGTTGGTGCGCAGTGCAGGCGACAACTTGGTGTTGGCGCCTGCTTATGTGGTGGAGAAACCTCAGATAGAACAGATGGTGGATGTGTTGGCGCAAGCCATCAAGCGGGTGGCGTGATCAGGGGTTGACCGGTCAGGAAGCCATGCCTCACTGGCCAACCACTTTGCGCAAATTCTGCTCCAGCAGATCGCCGTTGCTTTGCACAATTCGCACCCTCACAGGCAAATACCCGTGTGCCGGTGACAGCCACACGTCAGCGGTCTGGTCATGGCTGCCTTTGAACACGCGGCTCACTTTCCAAGTGCTCAAGCTGCCAACCGGCAACTGCAGTGTTTCTTGTTTGTCCACTTGAAACGTCCAGATGTCGGCGCTTTTCGCGGCCACCACTTGAAAGCTGATGAGTTGGCCGCTTTGTCGCAATTCAGGTGAGCCGGCCAGCAGCGCAGCGAGTTGCGCAAACAGACTGAGCCGGTCTTGCGCCGCCGCTTGCAAAGCTTGCGGGTTGCTGCTGGCGCTGAACACCACCAAGCCTTTGTCGCGCTCGAAATGCGCGGCCACTTCTTGTTTGTACTTGTCGCCAAAGCGTTTGGGTTGCAAGCCTTGGTTGCCGAGTGTGCCGACGCTGGTTTGGGAGCGTGAGCCCAACAACATGTGGCTGATGTCCAGTTTCATTTGGTAGTTGACACCGTCGTGTAGCCAGACCAATTCACCGTTGGCGTTGAAACGAATGCCTTTGCTCTCACCGATCACGTCGTATTGGAAGGTGCCGGGGCGCGGCCAGACAAACCGGGCTTGCGACAGCCATGCGGGCGCACCGCCGTTGTCAGTCACCGCCGGGGCGGGTGTGCTGCTGACGCTGTCTGCGGGGGCAGGCACAGGTTCAACAGCCGCAGCCGGCTCGAGCGGCGCGGCGGCTTGAACAGGTTCTTGTGCCGGCAACGGGGCGTCTGCGGGCCCAGCGCTGGCGGCAGCAGGGCTGTCGGTGGCAGGCTCAGGGAGGTCTTCTGCCTTGGCGGTTTCGGGCTCGGTTGTTTGAACCGGCTCGGCGGTCATGTCTTCTGTGCGTGGGCTGGCCGCCTGAAAACCAGACGCTGGCGCGCTGTTTGCGGTTTTTGGTTTCGAAGGCTGGCGCACAGGGGCGGGTGCGGCGGCGGCGCTTGAAGAAGCCGCAGCGGGTGCGGCCTGCCATTGCAAGTTCACGCGCGCGGGCGGCGTGGTTTGCGTGGGCCACAGACCCGCCAGCGAATGCAATCCCGCCATGTGCAGCAACACCACCAGCAACAGCAACGCAGCGAGTGAAAGCCGATGTTTCAGGGTCGGTGGATAGAATGCTTGCATGAAATTAGCGACATACAAAGACGGGTCCCGCGATGGACAACTGGTGGTGGTTTCCAAAGATTTAAGCAGTGCCCATTATGCGAGCGGCATTGCACAGCGTTTGCAACAGGTGCTGGACGACTGGAATTTTTTATCACCGCAATTGCAAGACCTTTACCAAACCTTGAACCAAGGCAAAGCGCGTCATGCGTTTGCCTTTGACCCGAAGATGTGCATGGCGCCACTGCCCCGTGCTTACCAATGGGCAGATGGGTCGGCCTACATGAACCATGTGGAGTTGGTGCGGGCCTCGCGCAACAGCGAAGTGCCCGCCAATTTTTACGAAGACCCGCTGATGTACCAAGGTGGCAGCGATGACTTTTTGGGTCCTTGTGACGACATCGTGGCGGTGAGCACCGACCACGGCATTGATTTTGAAGCCGAAGTGGCCGTGGTGACAGGCGATGTGCCGATGCAATCTTCAGCCGACGAAGCGCTGGAAAGCATTCGGTTGGTGATGTTGGCCAACGACGTGTCGTTGCGTCGATTGATCCCTGCCGAGTTGGCGAAAAACTTTGGCTTCTTGCAAGGCAAACCAGCCACTGCGTTCAGCCCGGTGGCGGTGACGCCGGATGAACTCGGCAGCGCTTGGCAACACGGGCGTTTGCACCTGACCATGCGGGTTGACTGGAACGACAAGCGGGTCGGCATGTGCGATGCGGGCCCCGAAATGACATTCCATTTTGGCCAATTGATCGCGCACTTGGCCAAAACCCGCAACGTGCGTGCGGGCAGCATCATCGGCAGCGGCACGGTGAGCAACCAAGCGGTGGAAGCCAAAGGCCGCAAAGACTGGCCCAAAGGGTACAGCTGCATCGCCGAGAAACGCGCGATTGAAACCATTTTGGACGGCAAAGCGCAGACCGAGTTCATGCAATTCGGCGACACCGTGCGCATAGAGATGAAAGACAAAGATGGCCAGAGCGTGTTTGGTGCCATCGACCAAAAAGTCACACCCTTGCGCGCTTGATCGAAAAGCATTCTCGCCAGGATGATGGCTGGCCAAGCAGCCATCAAGCGGCCCCATCCACAATGCGTTCTTCCACACCAAGGAATCTTTCAGCATGAAGCCCATCGATTACAGCATTTACGACACATTGCGCATCACGCGTCGCGGACCCAGCGACAGCGTGCTCGATATCCAAATGAAAGCCACCAACGGCAAATTGCCCACGGCCGGTCACCGTGGTCACGAAGATTTGTGTCACATCTGGCGCGACATTGGCAACGACGACAGCGTGCGTTGCGCGGTTCTGCGCGGAGAGGGCATGGGTTTTTCAGGTGGTGGCGATTTGGGTTTGGTGCAAGACATGGCGCAGGATTTCGAGGTGCGCAGCCGCGTCTGGAAAGAGGCGCGGGACCTGGTCTACAACATCATCAATTGCGACAAGCCAGTGGTCAGCGCCATGCACGGTCCGGCGGTCGGTGCAGGCTTGGTCGCAGGGTTGTTGGCAGACATTTCCATCGCCGCCAAAAGCGCCAAGATTGTCGATGGACACACCCGCTTGGGCGTGGCTGCCGGCGACCATGCCGCCATCATCTGGCCGTTGTTGTGTGGCATGGCCAAAGCCAAATACTATTTGATGCTGTGCGAACCAGTCAGCGGCGAGGAAGCCGAGCGCATCGGTTTGGTGTCATTGTGTGTGGAAGACGATCAGTTGTTGAACAAGGCCTATGAAGTCGCAGACAAATTGGCCCTTGGCAGCCAAACCGCCATCCGTTGGACCAAATATTCCCTCAACAACTGGTTGCGTCAAGCCGGGCCGTCGTTTGATACCTCGTTGGCGTTGGAATTCATGGGCTTTGCCGGACCCGATGTGCGCGAAGGCCTGAGTTCGCTCAAGGAAAAAAGGCCGCCGCAATTCGGTTGACATGAACGCAAGGACCTTGGCCATTGTCATCGGCGTGGTGGTGTTCCACCTGGCTGCTTTGTGGGCATTGCACACCGGCTTGATCAGGCGCGTGGCCGAGGTGGTGGTGCCAGTGATGTTGGTCAGCACGTCACAACCACCGCCGCCCAAACCTGAACCACCGCCGCCCAAACCTGAACCACCACCGCCTCCCCCAGCTGTTCCGACACCGCCGCCGCCTGCCCAAGCGCCACCGCCAAAACCTGAGCCACCGCCACCTGCACCTGCGCCAGCGCCACCACCCAAACCGGTGCTGACACCGCCACCCGCTGCGCCTTCGCCACCTCCGCCAGCGGCTGCGCCCGAAGTGTTGGCCGCGCCGCCGGCACCTGCAGCGCCCGCTGTGGTGAACACCCCCGCGCCAGCACCACCGCCTGCGCCGCCGCCACCCGCGCCCGCACCTGCGCCAGTGTCGGTCGCGCCAGCCAACCCGGTGACAGCCACGGTTCAATCAGCGCCTGTCCCGGCCAAGACCCACCCAGATTCTTGGGAAGAGGCTTCACCACTGCCAGAGTTTTTGAGCAAAGACTATTTGGAACAACTGAACAGAAGATTCTCCCGGTCCATGAGTGGCCGAATGGGTGAATACGGGAAAGTCATGTTGGAAGTGACCGTGGATAAAAATGGCCAGGTGAAAAGTGCGGTTGTCTTGGTTCCGAGTCCACATCCTCGTTTAGACAAGTTTGCACAAGACATTGTGGCAACATGGAAATTTAAACCTGCGAAAAGAAATGGCATCGCTGAGGAAAAAACAGTGAAGGTGCCATTTGTTTTTGAAAAACAAAGAAATTGAATAGGGTGCAGAGATGAACATTGACCATGGACTGATGAATGTATGGATCGAGGGCGACGCCATCACGCGCGCCGTGGCCTTGTTGTTGCTGGCGATGTCGCTGGCCTCATGGATCGTGATCGTGGTCAAAACACTCAATCTGCTGTCTGCCCGCAAACAGGCCCAGCGCATCGAGGCGTTTTGGCGCAGCGCCAATATCCATGACGCGATCCACACCCTCGGCAGCGAAGAACACAACCCGTTTCGTGAAGTGGCGACCAAAGGTCAGCAAGCTTTATCGCATTTGAAGACCAGCGCTGCCCAGACTGAACTCTCCAAGCAACTCGACACCAGCGACTGGGTGACGCGCGGTTTGCAAAACGCCATCGATGACGAGGTGGGCAAATTGCAGTCCGGCTTGGCCATTCTCGCGTCCGTGGGCTCGACCTCGCCGTTCATCGGTTTGTTTGGCACCGTGTGGGGCATCTACCATGCCTTGATGCAAATTGGCATGGCGGGTCAAGCCACCATCGACAAAGTGGCCGGCCCGATTGGTGAGGCATTGATCATGACGGCCTTGGGTTTGGCGGTGGCGATTCCGGCGGTGCTCGGCTACAACGCGCTGGTGCGTGCCAACAAATCCATGGTGGCGCGCATGAACCGCTTCGCCCATGACTTGCATGCTTTGCTGGTCACCGGCGCGCGCGTGAAAACAGGAGCTTGAGCCATGGCCTTTGGAACCCAAGACGACACCGATGAGGTGATGAATGAAATCAACATGACGCCGCTGGTCGATGTCATGTTGGTGCTGTTGATCATCTTCATCGTCACCATTCCCGTCATGAAGCATGCGGTCAACATTGAATTGCCGCGCGCCAGCAACCAACCGCAAGACGCCAAACCGCAAACCATCCGCTTGGCGGTGGATGCACAAGGCAGTTATTTTTGGAACGACACCGCTGTGGACGACGCGCAGTTACAAACCTTGTTGACCCAAGCCGCTGCCAAACAACCGCAACCCCCGTTGCACATCAGCGGTGACCGTGCCGTGCGCTACGAGCGCGTGGCGCAAGCCATGGCCGCCGCCCAGCGTGCTGGCATGACGCAAATCGGATTCATCACAGACCGCAACTCACCTTGAAAGCCATCACCATGATCAAACACCTGTTAACTGCTGCCCTCGTCTCCACCTTCGCCACTGTGGTCAGCGCGCAAGTGGACATCTCTGACGCTTGGGTTCGCGCCACCGTGCAAGGACAAAAAGCCACCGGCGCGTTCATGAACCTGACCGCCAAAACCGACACCCGTTTGGTGGGCGTGAAAAGCTCGGCGGCTGCCGTGGCCGAGATTCACGAAATGAAAATGGACAAGGATGTCATGCGCATGCAGCGCCTGACCTCGCTGCCTTTGCCAGCTGGCAAAACCATTTCGCTCAAGCCCGGCGGCTACCATGTGATGTTGATGGGCTTGAAAGAGCCCTTGCCTGTGGACAGCCATGTGGAACTCACGTTGATGTTTGAAGACGCCAAAGGCGTCAAGTCTCAACAAGAATTGCATGTGATGACCACGCGAAATGCACCGGGCGCCCAAGGCAAACCCGCTGATGCACACCACAACCACTGACCTGTTCAAGGCACACCATGGCAGACACCACAGGTTTTAACTTTGACAACTTCTTGCCAGGCTTTGATTTTTTAAAGCAATTCGCACAAGCCAATCCAGCCGCGGCCATGCCCACCGCCGCGCAATGGGTCACACCCACCTTGGACCCGGCTGAATTGGACAAACGCATCCAAGATTTGAAATCGGTGCAATTTTGGTTAGACCAAAACGCCAAGGCATTGAGCGCCACCATTCAGGCCTTGGAAGTCCAGCGCATGACCTTGTCCACCTTGCAAAGCATGAACGTCGGCTTCGCCGATGTGGCGGCAGCCATGGGCGGAAAAACCGCCAAAGCAGCTGCCGCGCCTGGTGAGACAACATCAGCGAAC
Organism: Comamonadaceae bacterium; assembly: GCA_947458415.1. Taxonomy (GTDB): domain Bacteria; phylum Pseudomonadota; class Gammaproteobacteria; order Burkholderiales; family Burkholderiaceae_C; genus Limnohabitans. The sequence continues at coordinate 10,864 of CANGZG010000062.1, forward strand.
CCAGCCGCGGTGGACCCGATGCAATGGTGGGGTGCGATTGGCCAACAGTTTCAAACCATTGCCTCGCAAGCCGTGGCTGACATGCAAAAGCATGCGAACACGTTGGCAGCGACGGCGGACAAAGCGACCCAGCGTGCTGACCGCCCCCAAGCCGCTGCCAAAACCAAACCCCGCGCTGCTAAGACACCCACCGCCGCGCGTCAACCCAAGACCACCCCGTCCAAGCCCCGCAAAACCGCGCGTTGATGAAACTGTTCCCGAACGGCCACGCCACGCACCCGCACTGGCAGATGGCTGCCGACATGGTGCTCGCGCAATTGCGTGCCTGCATGAAGCAAGAGGCGTTTGCAGCCAGCCCGTCATTGGGCTTGGTCTACATCACCGACCATTTCGCGAGCTACGCGCAACCACTGCTGCGCCATTTGGCTGATGAATTGCCACGGGTCAAGCAATGGAGCGGCACCGTGGGCGTGGGCGTGTTTGCCAACAGCACAGAGTACATCGACACGCCCGCGTTGAGCGTCATGCTGTGTGACATACCCGCCTCCGAGTTTCGTGTGTTCAGCGGCACCGCACCGCTGGGGCAAGCCTTGGTGCAAGGCTTTGAAGCCCGCACAGCCTTGGTCCATGCTGACGCCCATACGCCAGAGCTGAGTGAATTGATTGTGGATTTGGCAGACAGCACCGACAGCGGCGCGGTGTTTGGCGGCTTGGCCTCGAGCCGCGCGGATGTGGTGCAGTTCGCCCGCAGCCTGTTTGACAGCGACACGCATTCAGACCGCGGTGTGTACAGCGGCGGTTTGAGTGGCGTGGCGTTCAGCCCGCGCGTGTCGATGCTGACCCGGGTCACACAAGGGTGTTTGCCAATCGGCGAAGCGCACCAGATCACATCGGTGAAAGACCATGTGGTGTTGACCTTGGACGATGCACCGGCGTTGTACACATTGATGCAGGCGTTGAATGTGCCGATCGACAACCCGCGCTCTGCGGTGGACAAGGTGCGTGACACGCTGGTGGGCTTGTCGCAACCAGACCAAGACGTGTTGCGCGCCACGGGTGGTTTGCAAGACGCTGCGATGGTCAGGCACATCATTGGCTTGGACCCTGTGCGCCACGGCGTGGCGGTGGCGCATGCAGTGAGCGAAGGCATGCAATTGGTGTTTTGCAAACGCGATGCCACGTCTGCCAAAGCTGACCTGTTGCGCATGGCCACAGAAATCCGTGAAGCCTTGGAGCCGCAAGACACCGATGCCGAATGGGCGCCGTCCTCCAAGCAAACGCCTGTGGTGTCAGACCCCGGTCGGCGGATCGCAGGCGCCGTCTACATCAGTTGCACCGGCAGAGGCGGACCGCATTTCGGCGCGCCCCACGCAGAACTGCAAGTGATTCGCCGCGCTTTGGGCGATGTCCCGCTGGTCGGGTTCATGGCCGCAGGTGAAATCGCGCACCAACAGGTGTATGGCTACAGCGGCGTATTGACGGTGTTCACAACTGATTGACACAGCCGTCATTCCATGAGGCAGACATACGCGCTCTGACAGTTGAGCTGCCAAGGATACACCGCGTCAAATGGACTGCTTTTTAGGCGCCATATACAATTGCTATATATATTTTCCGGGAGGTCGTCATGTCCATCGGCACCGTTTTCC
>CANGZG010000063.1 GCA_947458415.1 Comamonadaceae bacterium
ACCGATGGTGTCGCTGCAGTGCGCGAAGCGGGTTTGAGTATGCCGCCACATCATCGCCATTTCGTGGTGCTGGAAAATACCGACGACATACACAACGTGATTTGCTGCACGCTGTGTTCATGCACCGCCTTCACCATCATTGGCTTGCCGCCAGATTGGTACAAAGACTTGGCCTACCGTTCGCGCGTGGTGCGCGAAGCGCGCACGGTGTTGCGTGAAATGGGGCTGGACTTGCCCGCGCACACCCAAATTCGCGTGTGGGACACCACTGCCGACACGCGTTACATGGTGATGCCACAGCGTCCGGCGGGCACCGATGGTTTGTCAACCGACCAACTCGCCGCATTGATCAGCAAAGACGCGCTGATTGGTGTGGCCCGCATTTGAAGGACGCGACATGGACGGCATGCACGACCTCGGTGGTAAACAAGGCTTTGGCCCGGTGAAACACCGCCGCGATGCCGAGGTGTTTCATGCGGATTGGGAGGTGCGTGCCAACGCGCTCTACAGCTTGGCGGTGAAATGCGGCGTGTTCAACATGGACGAATACCGTCACGCGATTGAACGCATGACGCCGCAGCATTACCTGAGCGCCAGTTATTACGAACGATCGCTCACCAGTTTGGCCACGCTGTGTGTGGAAAAAGGTTTGGTCACTGCGGATGAATTGGCACAACTCGCCGGCGGTGCTTACCCATTGGCCATGCCCTCGGCACTTGGCCGCCACAACCATGCCAACCGCGTGGCCTTTGTGCCGGGCGACCTCGTGCGGGTACGCGACGAGCACGTGGCCGGTCATGTGCGCATGCCCGGTTACATCCGTGGCAAACACGGGGTGGTGATCAGCCAATCACCGGTTTATCCATTTCCAGATGCGCACGCCCATGGCTTGCACGCGCAAGACGAACCCACTTATGACGTGCGTTTTGAAGCCAACCATTTGTGGCCACAAGGCGCAGAGGATGCACAAGTGCACGTGGCAGTGTTTGAAAGTTATTTGGAGCGATTGACATGAGTGACAACGACAGTACCTTGGCGCAATTTGATGTGGCTGGCGCCGAGCGGCTGGAAAAAATTTACCTGACGCCGGATGTGGTCCGACAACGTGAACAAATATTTCAGCTGCTCGATGTCAAGCCCGGCATGAAGGCGTTGGACATCGGTTGCGGCCCGGGTTTGACCAGCTTGGCTTTGGCGCAGGCGGTGGGTAATGACGTGGGTAATGCAGGCCATGTGGATGCGATTGATATCGCACCACCCATGTTGCAGTTGGCCGCGCGACGTTGCAGCGCGCAACCGCAAGTGACATTTCACCAAGCGGATGTTTTGCAATTGCCATTTGAAACTGCAGCGTTTGATGTGGCGTTGGCCACGCAGGTGTATGAATACGTGGCTGACATCGATGCCGCCTTGCAAGAGCTGGTTCGGGTGATGAAGCCCGGCGCGCAAGTGTTGTTGGTGGACACCGACTGGGAGTCTTGCGTTTGGGCATGCCGCGATGAAGCACGCATGCGGCGCATGATGCAAGGCTGGGGCCAGCACATTCCGCATCCGCAATTGCCGCGCACCTTGGTTCAGCGCATGCAGCGTGCGGGCTTGGTCGATGTGCAAGTGCACACGATTCCGCTCTTGAACATGGAATACAGCACTGACACATTCAGCGGCGGGATGATGGGTTTCATCGCTTCGTTTGTCAGTGGATTGCCTGACTACGGCCCACAACTCGTCGCCGATTGGCAGGCGGATGTCACCAGCATGGCGCAAGCAGGTGGGTATTTCTTCAGCCTCAACCGTTATGTGTTTGTGGCGCGCAAGCCTTGATGCATTTTCCAGCGCCGATACAACCACAACGTGATCATCAGGTTCAACGCGTTCCAAGCCACGCCGTTCAGGAAGGCGGCATGGTAGGAGCCGCTGAGGTCAAAAATTTTCCCGGACAACCAACCACCCAAGGCCATGCCCACCAATGAAGCCATGATGATGGTGCCGGTGCTTGCGCCTGCTTTGGCAGCCGGAAAATGTTCTCGCACGATGATGGCGTAAGACGGCACGATGCCACCTTGGAACAAACCAAACATCGCAGACACCACATACAGTGGCACCAAGCCATCGAAGGGCAAAAACATCAACAGGGCAATGCCTTGCAACACCGAGCCCAACAACAAGGTGCGAATGCCGCCGATCCGGTCACAAATCGCGCCTGAAACCAATCGACTGACGATGCCGCAGGCCAGCATCAACGACAACATTTCTGCGCCGCGCGCCGCACCAAAACCCAGGTCGGTGCAATACGCCACGATGTGAACCTGTGGCATGGCCATGGCCACACAGCAACCGACCGCGGCCAAGCTCAGCCACCATTGCGCTTGCGACACAGACAAACCAAACGGCCGATCCGACGCCACCACGCCGGTGTGACTGACATCGGCTTGCACCATGGGCGGGGGTCGTTCGCGCATGCGCAAAGCCAGCAAACCCATGCCCAAGCCGCAAAACACACCGATGCACACATAGGTGGTGCGCCAACCCAGTTGTGTCACGCCCCACTGCGCGATCGGTGGCCACAACGTGCCTGCCAAGTAATTGCCACTGGCGCACACCGCCACCGCGATGCCTCGGCGTTTGTTCCACCATTGACCGGTGTCAGCCAGCAGCGGCGCAAACGTGGATGCAATGCCCAACAAGCCAAGCAGGCCTTGCGCCAACGCAAAGCCCACAATGCCGCCCGACAAGCCTGCCCACACAAAGCCGGTGGTGACGCCGAGTGCGCCCACGCCCAACACGCGCGCGATGCCAAACCGGTCTGCCCAGCGACCCATCCACATGCCACCCAAACCAAAGCCCAGCATGCACAAGGTGTAAGGCAAAGAGGCATCTGCGCGGCTGATGCCAAACTCGGTTTGCACCGTGGGCAGCACCACCGACACCGCGTACATGCCGCTGTTGCCCAAGAGCATCAGCCACAACGCGGTCAGCAACCGCCAAGCGGCTTTGCGTGAATCGATGTCGGCTGGCTGTGCGTGTGCAATCGTCATGGTCAGCAAGCCTGTGCGGGTCGGGTCTCAGTCTTGACTGAACTGCAAGGCTGCCAAGCTGGCATACAAGCCGGCTTTGGCCACCAGTTCAAGGTGCGTGCCTTGTTCGACCAATCGGCCATGGTCCAGCACCCAAATCACATCGGCCTTTTGCACGGTCGCCAAGCGGTGCGCAATGACCAAGGTGGTGCGGCCTTGCATGGCAGTCTCCAACGCGGCTTGCACCATGCGTTCACTGTGGGCATCCAGCGCACTGGTGGCTTCGTCCAGCAACAGCAACGGCGGGTTTTTCAACATGGCGCGGGCAATCGCAATGCGTTGGCGTTGGCCACCAGACAAACGCACCCCTTTTTCACCCAAGAACGTGTCATAACCCTGCGGCAATTGCACGATGAATTCATCGGCGAAAGCGGCTTTGGCGGCGGCCAGCACCGCTTCATCAGTGGCTTGCGGTTTGCCGTAACGGATGTTGTCCATCGCAGTGCCAGAAAAAATCACAGGCTCTTGCGGCACGATGCCGATGCGCAGTCGCAAATCGTGCAGCGACATGTCGTTGATCGGCACGCCATCGAGCACCACCCGACCAGCTTGCGGGTCGTAAAACCGCAGCAGTAAACCAAACAGCGTGGTCTTGCCCGCGCCGCTGGGGCCCACGACGGCCACGGTTTGTCCAGCGTGAATGTGGCCATCGAGCCCTGCCAATGCCAACGTCTGCGGTCTGGATGGGTAATGGAAATCCAATTGTTCCAATCGCAATGACGAACCGCGTTCGGGCCAAGCGGCTTGCTTTGGGTGCTGCGGTGAACCCACTTGCGAGCGGGTGTGCAGCAATTCCATCAAGCGCTCGGTGGCACCGGCTGCACGCAACAAATCGCCATACACCTCGCCGAGCACGGCAAACGCACTGGCCAACAAAATCACATACACCACGGTTTGACCCAGTTCGCCCGCGCTCATGCTGCCGTCACGCACCGCCAAGGTGCCTTGGTACAGGCCCCACAGCAAAGCCGCACTGCTGGCCAAAATGATGAAACCCACCAACACCGATCGCGCCAGCGCCCGGCGCAATGAAGTTTTGACGGCTTGCTCGGTCGAGTCGACAAAACGGGTGGCCTCGCGTTGTTCGGCGGTGTAGCTTTGCACCACGGGGATGGCATTGAGCACTTCGGCGGCCAAGGCGCTCGCGTCGGCCACCCGGTCTTGGCTGGCGCGCGACAGTTTTCTCACCCGCCTGCCCAGCGTCACACTCGGCCAAACCACCAACACCAGCAAACCGATGACTTGCACCATCAACATCGGATGGTTCCACACCAGCATCAACAATGCCCCCGTGCCCATCACCAAATTTCGCAAGCCCATGGACAAAGATGAACCGACCACGGTTTGCACCAAGGTGGTGTCGTTAGACAAACGCGACAACACCTCGCCCGTTTGGGTGGTTTCAAAAAACGCGGGGCTTTGTTGCAACACATGGCCGTATACCGCGTTGCGCACATCGGCGGTGATGCGTTCACCCAACCAAGTGACGGTGTAAAAACGCGCGGCTGAAAACAAGGCCAAGGACGCGGCCACGCCAAACAATTGCATGAACTGGCCGGCCAACCGCTGGCTGCTGTCTGGTCCGCTCAGGCCTTGGTCGATCAATTGCCGCAGCGCCCATGGAAACGCGAGGGTGGCACCAGCGGCCAGCAACAAAAACAGGCCTGCCAAGGCGACTCGGCCCTTGTATGGCCGGACAAACGGCCACAGGCCGCTGAGGGATTGGGGATCAGGGCTCATCGTGATTTGACCCGCTAAGATGCCTGCTTGATGAACCGATTTGAATCAGAAAAAACACCACAGACCGGTGCAAACGCCGGTGGTCAGCTGTATGAGGCCGTCGATCAAGGTGCCCACCAACAGCAAGGGCAGCCCCAAATACACCAAGGCCCAGAGCACAGCCATGCCAGTCAGGCGCGGTTCGGGTATTCGGTAGCCCATGACAGTTTGCACCGGGTGGCGTTTGAACAATCGTTTCCACATGCCTGCATGGTAACCAATACAAGAACAGCTGCATGAAGCTCGAATGGCGCATCACCGACATGGACGCGTGGGACCAGGCGCATGCCGCTGTTGCCGGCCCGTTGCAACAGGACTGGGCTTATGGCTCGACCATGTTGAGTTTGGGCGCGCGGGTGTTGCGCGTCAGGGTCGAGGCTGACGGCGTTGTGGTTGCCCAAGCGCAGTTCATCGTGCGCCAGTACAGCCAGTGGTTGGCGACGGCTTTGTGCACGCGTGGCCCGCTGTGGCTTGAGCCGCTGTCTGCCAAAGACAAAGCCGCGGTCTATCGCCAATTGCGCCAAACCATTCCGTTGCGGGGCTTGCGCTTCGTGGCGGTGACCCCGGATGAAACATTGCACAAGGATTTGGGTTTGCCACGTGTGCGCCGGGTGATGTCGGGTTACAGCACGGTGATGTTGGATATTTCTCAGCCGCCGGAGGTGTTGCGCGCCAATTTGGATGGGCGCTGGCGCCAGCCCTTGCGCATTGCAGAAAAGTCTGATTTGAATGTGCAACGCATGGGCAGCAACCCCGGCCAGTACCGGTGGTTGCTTGACGCTGAAATGAAGCAACGTGCCGAGCGCCATTTGGACGGCATGCCCTTGATATGGTTTGAGCGCTACGCCGAGTCACGCAAACAGCCGGGCCGATGCCTGTTGTCTTTGCGCGCCGACATCGGCCGAGACCGCTTGGCCGGCGTGATGTTTTTGATCCATGGCCAAGCGGCCACTTACCAAGTGGGCTGGAATTCAGATGCAGGCCGTGATTTGCACGCCCACAACTTGTTGCTGTGGCGCGGCATAGAAGCTTTGCAAGAACGCGGTATTCGGACCTTGGATTTGGGTGGGGTCAACACCCAGCGCAGTGCGGGGGTGGCGCGTTTCAAAATCGCCACGGGCGGCGTCGTCAAACAACTGGCGGGCACGTATTTGCTATGAGCGCCGCTTGTTTTCAGGTGCAAGACGCCAGCGTAGAGCGTGCAGGACGGCTGCTGTTTCAGCCCGTCAGTTTTGTCTTGCAAGCAGGCCAAGCCTTGCATTTGCAAGGCGACAACGGGTCTGGCAAAACCAGCTTGCTGCGCGCTTTGTGTGGCTTGTCAACTTTGTCGCAAGGCCATGCGCGTTGGGGCGCCATGTCGGTGTCTGCCGACCACCATGCTTTCAAACGCGAGGTGTTCTACCTCGGCCACGCCTTGGGTTTGAAAGACGAACTCACGGCGTTGGAAAACCTGCAAGTGGCCTGTGCCATCGCGGGGCAAACACTCAGCACCACAGCGGCGCAATCTGCTTTGCAAGCGCAAGGCTTGGCCAAGCGCATGCATTTGCCTTTGCGCGTGCTCTCACAAGGACAAAAACGGCGTGTGGCGTTGGCGCGCTTGCAAGTGTCGGCCGCGCGGCTTTGGGTGTTGGATGAGCCTTGGGTGGCGCTGGACCAGGCCGCGCAATCGGCCTTGACCGACCTCTTGAATGCCCATGTGGCGCAAGGCGGCTTGTTGTTGTTCACCAGCCACCAAGCACCTGCGCTGGGCCACGCGGTCAGCGAACTGAGGTTACAGCCATGAGCATTTTTTTCACCGTGGTGATGCGTGATTTGCGGTTGGCCATGCGGCGCAAAGCGGAGGTGCTCAACAGCGTGTTTTTCTTTGTCGTGGTGGCCGCGATGTTTCCGCTGGCGATTGGGCCCGAGCCGCAAATGTTGAGGCAAATCGGGCCGGGCGTGTTGTGGGTGGGTGCGTTGCTGGCCACGATGTTGGGCTTGTCGCGCATGTTTGAAAGTGATTTCCGAGACGGCAGTTTGGAGCACATGCTGTTGTCCCCGCATACCTTAGGGCTTATGGTGCTTGGGAAAATCACTGCACACTGGCTGCTGTGTGGGGTGCCCTTGGTAATATTGGCACCGGTATTGGGTTTGCAGTTCGATTTGAGCCCGCAGGCGTTGTCCATGTTGTGCTGGTCGTTGTTGTTGGGAACGCCTGTGTTGTCTTGTGTCGGCGCCATCGGTGCATCTTTGACCCTTGGCGTTCGTGGCGGCGGTATTTTGATTTCCCTGTTGGTTTTGCCCTTGTATGTGCCGGTGCTGGTGTTTGGTGCCGGGGCAGTGCAAGCCCTTGAGTCTGGTGTGGGTGCGCAAGCCCATGTGTCGATTTTGCTGGCCATGTTGTTGCCCGCACTGTTTTTCAGCCCTTGGGCTTGCAGCGCCGGTTTACGCATCGCCCTGGAATGAATGAATGGCTATTCGCTGGTTTTATTACGCCGCCCCGCAAAATTTTTATGCATTGGCGGGGCGTCTGTGGCCTTGGTTAGCCGCACTGACGCTGGTTTTGGGTTTGGCCGGGCTGTGGGTCGGTTTCGCTTTGGCGCCTGAAGACGCGCAACAAGGCGAGGGCTACCGCATCATTTTTGTCCACGTCCCTGTTTCTTGGATGTCGATGCTGATTTACTTGGCCATGGCGTTTTGGAGCATCTTAGGTTTGACCTTCAATACCCGTTTGTCCGGCATGATGACGCGAGCACTCGCGCCCACCGGCGCGATGTTTGCATTTTTGTCCTTGTGGACAGGTGCGCTGTGGGGCAAGCCCATGTGGGGTACTTGGTGGGTCTGGGATGCACGCTTGACCTCAGAATTGATTTTGTTTTTTCTCTACCTCGGCTATATCGCCTTGACTTCCGCCATTGACGATGTGCGCCGTGCCGACCGAGCAGGCGCGTTGATTGCCATCGTTGGCGCGATCAATGTCCCGATCATTTATTTTTCCGTGAAGTGGTGGAACACCTTGCACCAAGGTGCGTCGGTGTCACTCACGCGCTCACCCAGCATGGCGCAATTGATGTTGTGGGGCATGTTGCTCATGGCTTTGTGTTTTTGGGCTTACACCTTGGCGATCGTGTGTTACCGGGTGCGCAGCCTGATCCTTGAGCGGGAACGCTACACCGCTTGGGTGCAAGCCTTGCCTGAAGTGTCTGGAGTCAAACCATGAGATGGGACAGTTGGTCGCAGTTTTGGGACATGGGTGGCTACGGCCTCTACGTGTGGGGCAGCATGGGCGTGACTGCGCTGTGCCTGTTGCTTGAGGTTTGGTTGACGCGCCAAGCCCATCGGCAAGCGCTGGCCTTGGCCCGCACCGAGGCGCAGGAGGCCTCATGACACTCAGCCCACGTCAAAAACGCTTTGGCCTGATCGCGGCAGGTGTCTTGGTCTTGTCGGTGGCGGCCGCGTTTGTGTTGAATGCGTTCAACAGCAACTTGGTGTTTTTTTTCACCCCGACCCAGGTGTTGAACGGCGAAGCGCCGCGCAACAAAATCTTTCGCATCGGCGGCATGGTCAAGGCCGACAGCTTGAAGCGCGACGGTACCTTGGTCTCGTTCGTGGTGACCGACACGATGCACGACATCACGGTGCAGTACAGTGGCTTGTTGCCTGATTTGTTCAAAGAAGGCAAAGGTGTCGTGGCGCAAGGCCTGTTAGACCAAAACGGTGTCATGACCGCCAAGGAAGTGCTGGCCAAACACGACGAAAATTACATGCCGCCCGAAGCCCAGCATGCGCTGGACAAGGCGGCGCAGGCGCGTGCCGCCCAATCTGTCAAACCCTGAAAGCTGATCTCAGATGATTCCAGAACTCGGTCAATTTGCGTTGGTGTTGGCCACCGTCATGTCTGTCGTGCTTGGGGTGCTGCCGCTGTGGGGCACCATGCGGCGCAACACGGTGTGGCAATCGCTGGCGCGCCCGGCGGCGTTTTTGCAATTCGCCTTGGTGTTGCTTTCATTCGCTTGCTTGAGTCTGGCCTTTTTAAGCAACGATTTTTCAGTCAAGTACGTGGCCGAGCATTCCAACCGCCTGTTGCCCAAACCCTACCAGTTTGCAGCCGTGTGGGGTGGTCACGAAGGCTCGCTGTTGTTGTGGGTGTTGATGTTGACCGGTTGGACCGCCGCAGTGGCGTGGTTTTCTCAAAGCCTGCCGTTGAACATGGTGGCGCGCGTGCTGGGCGTGCTGGGCTTGGTGTCGGTCGGTTTCATGGCGTTCATTTTGTTCACCTCCAACCCGTTTGACCGCTTGTTCCCTGTTCCTGCCGATGGCCGCGACCTCAACCCCTTGCTGCAAGACCCCGGTTTGGTGATTCACCCGCCCATGTTGTACATGGGTTATGTGGGTATGTCGGTGACGTTTGCGTTTGCGATTGCAGCCTTGATCTCTGGTCGATTGGATGCGGCTTGGGCGCGTTGGTCGCGTCCATGGACCGTCATTGCATGGTCGTTTTTGACCTTTGGCATTGGCCTGGGTTCTTGGTGGGCGTATTACGAACTCGGTTGGGGTGGTTGGTGGTTTTGGGATCCGGTGGAGAACGCCTCACTCATGCCTTGGTTGGTGGGCACGGCGTTGATTCACTCGCTGATGGTCACTGAAAAACGCGGCAGTTTCAAAGCCTGGACGGTGTTGTTGGCCATCGCGGCGTTTTCGCTGTCGTTGCTCGGTACATTTTTGGTGCGCTCTGGCGTGTTGACCTCGGTGCATGCCTTTGCCACTGACCCGACCCGGGGCGTGTTCATCTTGTGTTTCTTGGCGGTGGTGATCGGCGCTTCGTTGACCTTGTTTGCATGGCGTGCACCCACGGTCACCTTGGGCGGCAGCATGGGCTTGGTGTCGCGCGAATCGTTTTTGTTGCTCAACAGCGTGTTGTTGGTGGTGGCCACGGGGGCTGTGTTGTTGGGTACTTTGTACCCGTTGATCATTGACGCGTTGAATTTGGGCAAACTGTCTGTGGGGCCGCCTTACTTCAATTTGGTGTTTGCACCGCTGATGGTGCCGCTGTTGTTTGTGTTGGTGCCTGGCACCGTGGCGCATTGGCGCGAGGCCCGCTTCAACGACATGTTGCTGCAATTGCGGTGGGTGGGCTTGGGTGCTTTGCTGTTGGCCTTGGTGTTGCCATGGGTGTTTGGCAAATGGTCTGCCGGTACCGCATTGGGGGTGTTTTTGGGCATGTGGGTGGCGTTAGGCAGTTTGCAACACGTGATTGAGCGCATCCGCAAACCAGGGCGCATCGGCGGCTCGTTTTGGGGCATGCACTTGGCGCATTTCGGTTTGGCGGTGTTGGTGCTGGGCATCACCGGCGTGAAGTCATATGAAGTCGAGCGCGATGTGCGCATGGGCCTGGGTGACACGGTCACGATCGCGCCCTACACCTTCCGGTTGGTGGACATGGTGGACGTGAATGGGCCCAATTACAAAGCCACACAAGCCCATGTGGAAGTGGTCAAGGCCGACCGGGTGATTGAAGTGCTTTACCCTGAAAAACGCCGTTATTTCTCGACCGCCATGCCCATGACCGAAGCCGCCATCGATTCGGGTTTGTTGCGTGATTTGTATGTGTCTTTGGGCGACCCGATTGCTGGCGACACCCCGAGTTGGAGCATGCGTGTCTATTACAAACCGTTTGTGCCTTGGTTGTGGACCGGTGTGTTGCTGATGGTGTTCGGCGGCATGCTCGCCGCCTTGGACAGACGTTATCGCCGCGCTGCGGTGTCTCCCATGCAAACCGCTGGTGAAGCCTTGTCCTCGGCCTCCTGAAGCCATGAATAAAAAGTTTTTGATCCCGTTGGGTTTGTTTGCTGCGTTGGTGGTGTTTTTGGCAGTGGGCTTGACCCGTGACCCGCGCGAAATACCGTCGCCATTGGTGGGTAAGCCGGCGCCCGCGTTCAGTTTGCCCATGCTGGTCGGCGATCAACGCTTCAGTCCCAGCGACATGAAAGGCAAGGTCTGGTTGTTCAATGTGTGGGCCACTTGGTGCGTGGCTTGTCGCGAAGAGCACCCGTTGTTGGTGGAGTTTTCCAAACAAAGCCGCATCCCCGTGGTGGGCCTGAGTTACAAAGAAATCCAAGCCCAAGACATGGCCAACGGGCCGTTGAAGGATGCCGAAAAATTGCAACTCGCGCGCGAACGCAGTCTGCGTTTCTTGCAGCGCCAAGGTGACCCTTACACCTTGTCCGTGCTTGACCTTGATGGCAGCGTCGGCATTGATTACGGTGTATACGGCGTGCCTGAAACCTATTTGATCGACCGCGAGGGCATCATTCGCTACAAACGCATCGGCCCTCTGACGCCAGAAATATTGCAAGACAGCTTGCTGCCTTTGATTCAGCAATTGGAATCCTCATGAAGTGGTGGTTGTTGAGTTGCATGTTGCTCGCCCCTTGGGTTCATGCCGCAGACGCTTTGCCCATGGCCGAAGACCCCGTGGTGGAGGCTCGCTTGGTGGTGATTTCCGAGGAATTGCGTTGCCTGGTTTGCCAAAACGAATCGCTCGCTTCGTCTAACGCTGAATTGGCCCAAGACTTGCGCCGTGAAGTGCGCAAACTGATCCGTGAAAACAAAAGTGATGCAGAGATCAAAACCTATTTGGTGCAGCGGTACGGCGATTTTGTGTTGTACCGGCCCCAGGTCAAACCCCTGACTTGGCCATTGTGGTTCGGCCCATTTTTCATGTTGCTGTTGGCCGTCTGGGGTTTGTGGCGGTATTTGCGATTGCGTAAACATGCGTTGGCCATGGCCCATGCCATGCCCAGTGACCCCTCTGCCGATGCGACCCGCAAGGATTGAATGAACAACGTACAAATTTTTTTACTCAGCGCCTTGGTGTTGACAGTTGCCGTGACGCTGGTGTTGGGTTGGGCAGCCAGACGAGCCGCCAAAGACGCGGCCTCGGGCCATCAACGCCAGCAGGTCATGTCGCATGTCAGCGTTTACCGCGAACAATTGGCCGAGCTCGACCGCGAACTGGCGCAAGGCACTCTGGACCAAGCGGGCTACGACCTGTCGCAACAAGAGTTGACTCAGCGTTTGCTCGAAGACGCACCCGCCCCTGCAGCCGCCGAGGCGCCGCCACCGGTGCCGCGCATCAAATGGTTGATGACTGGCCTGTCTTTGTTGGTGCCTGTCACTGCATTCACTTTGTATTTTTATGTCGGCACGCCGGTGGCGTTGGACCCGGCGCTGGTGGCGCAGGCCAACGGTGAGGAGCAAATCACCCCGCAAAAATTGGAGACCATGGCCGAGCAACTCAGCCAGCGTTTGGAGAAAGAACCCAAGAACGCCGAAGGCTGGGTGATGCTCGGGCGCATCCAGCGCGCGTTGGCCCGCTATGACCAAGCCGATGAAGCCTTGCAAAAAGCGCTGGCGCTTGAAAGAAATGACGATTTGATGATTGAGCGTGCCGAAGTGCTGGCGCAAAAAAACCAAGGTGTGTTCAAAGGCGAACCGTGGGCCATCATCAACAGCGTGCTCAAGGCCGATCCGCAAAATGGCAATGCTTTGTTGTTGGCCGGCAGTGCGGCCTTTTCG
>CANGZG010000064.1 GCA_947458415.1 Comamonadaceae bacterium
AAACAATGCCCAGATGCCCAATAAGGTTGGCGTGTGGGTGTCAAACACCGCCGGCAAGAGCAGCAGCAGAATGAAAATTGCAATGATCCAACCCCAATGGGTTCGGCCTGCGCTGGTGAAATTGGCAGCATCTCCAATCATGGCGCGTTACGGAAAAAGCGACCTGTGATGCCTTGGGGCATCAAGCGCAACAACACCACTGCAAACGCGAGCATGACGATTTCGCCAATCACGGGGGTGGAGCCAAAAGACACGAGTTGATTGATGGTGCCAAAAATCACCGAACTCGACAGCGTGCCGGTGATGACCGCTGCACCACCGGTGATCACCGTGATAAAAGCTTTGGCAATGTAAGCACCGCCAGACGAAGGCAACAAACCTGTGAGCGGCGCCAACACGCCACCCGCCAAACCTGACAAGGCTGCGCCCACGGTGAAAGTCCACATGTACACGCGCTTGGGGTCATAGCCCAAAGACGACGCCACATCGGCACTTTGCATCGCGCCACGCGCGACCAAACCCAAACGGGTGAAACGCATCACCAACCACATGCAAATGATGAGCAAGGTGGCAATGCCAATGATGAACAAGTTGTAGCCACCCATTTGGAACTCGCCCAGTTCGTAACCAGGGATAGGGGCTGGCACACTGACCGCAGTGTTGCCAAAAATGAACGTGATGATGCCCACCATCAGCAAGGACAATCCCCACGTGGCCAACATGGTGTCAATCATCCGCCCGTACAAATGACGAACCACCAGTCGCTCAACCAACAAGCCCAAGATGCCCACCACCAACGGGGAAATGACAAGCATGGCGAAGTAAATATTGATGTCTGCTTTGGCGCAGGCAATCGTGGTGTAACCACCGATCATGACGAACTCGCCGTGCGCCAAATTGATCACACGCATCATGCCGAAAACGACCGCCAGTCCAGCGCTGGTCAGCGCCAAAAAAGCAATCATGTAGATGATTTCTAAAAGTACTACCGCAGCGTAATCCATCGCAACTCTCTGAAACTTGGGCGCCCCAACCCACCCGGGTCAGGGCGCCATCCGACATTAAATTTTGACTTCGTACTGCTTGTTGTCTTTCGGATTTTTTTGCAAGTCGCAGAACTGCAGCGTGTCAGACGGTGGACGCGCTTTGAACTGTTGCTTGATGGTGAGTTTTTGGTTTTTCACTTCCATCACGTTGATGTCCAAAATCGCGTGGTGTGTTTTGGGGTCCAGCGTGACTGTGCCGCCAGGACCTTGGATGCTGACGCCAGACTCAATGGCTGCGAGCATTTTTTCGCGGTCCAACGAACCTGCTTTTTTGACACAAGCAGCCCACAACATGATGCCTTGGTATTGCGAAACGGCGATCTCGTGAACCAACTTGGTGTTGCCAAAACGCTTGCCCCACTTGGCCAAAAAGTCTTTGTTGGCAGGGTTGGTGTTTTCTTGGCTGTAGTTACCAGCGATCAAGATGCCGTCGCCTTCGGCGGCAGACAACGCCAAGTGTTCGTTGCCCACACCGAAGGTGGTCGAGCACAACGGAATCTTTTTGTTCATGCCGGATGCAGCCCATTGACGGAAGAAGGACATGTGTGCGCCTCCGACCAACGCCGCCACCACAAACTTGGGTTTTTCTTGCTGGATCTTGGCGATGGTTGAACCAAAGTCAGACACGTCCAAGGGGAAGAAGTTGGTTTGCAACACTTTGCCACCACCTTTGGTGATGTAGTGTGTCAACCACTTCGAAGTGATCTGGCCGTAGTTGTAGTCGGCAGCCAACACATACGCGGTGTTGCCCCATTGCTTGAGCGCCACTTCGACAATCGGTTCAACCGCTTGGGCCGGGGTGGTTCCAGTGCAAACGATGTTGCGGTCACACACGCCGCCTTCGTACAACACGTTGTAAAAGTACAGTGAGTTGGCGCGGTGGAATGTCTGGCGAATCGCTTCGCGGGATGCCGAGGTGATGCCGCCATGCGTGACGTCCACTTTGTCGTCACGGGTCAGTTGTTGTGCGTACTTGGTGTAGAGCGCAATGTCATACTGGGAGTCATACTGAACCACTTGGATCTTGCGACCCAGCAAACCACCTGCGGCGTTGATTTCTTCAGCAGCCAATGTGGTGGCCATCACCATGGGTTTGCCATAAGCATCCAAGTTGCCTGAATTGTCAAGAATCGAGCCGAGTTTGATGGGTGCGCCTTGTGCCAGCACCATTTCGAATGGGATGGTTGCGCCCAGTGCGGTCAGACCGGCTGAACCAGTTCCTGCCAAAAATTGGCGACGTGAAAAGCTCATGCTGTTACTCCTGAAAAATGAGCGAATTGCTCGTGGTTGGGGAAACGAAAAATGAAAAGAGACCAGCGGTGTCAGGTTTTGTCACCGCCTGGGGCTGGTTTGCCAGCGGCCGCGTCAATCGAGCCGGACAAGTCCACACCGATTTGGTCACCGATGCTCTTGAGCGCAGGCAATTGCAACGCCATGCCCAAAATGCTGTCCATGACTTGCGTGACAGGTGGCTTGCCACCACCGCCGTCACCAGCTGAGGCGCCACCGGCAGTGTTGCCTGCACCGTTGGTTGCGCCAAACCCGCTGACGTGGTTGATTCGAATGCTGTCGATTTTTTCAATCGGTCGCATCATGTGCGACATGATTTCGGGCAAACGGTCCAAACGGTATTGCTCAAGCTTCATGTGCAACACCGGTGTGCTGAGTGCGTTTTCCGCATCGATCAGTGCGCGTGAGCCTTCGGATTCGGCCAGCATGCGGGCTTTCTCTGCAGCGGCACGCGTGTGCGTGGCTTCTGCCTCCGCTTTCGCACGCTTTAACAACACGGTCACTTCGGTGGCAGCGTTGGCTTCTGCGACTTCGCCCGCTTCTTTCACGCGTTTGACCGCCATTTCCAACGAACGGTCTGCCACAGCACGCTCGCGATCGGTTTGGACTTTTTCTTGCGCCAAGATCACTTCGGTGCGCGCGAGTTCAGCCGCGGCTTGTGCATGGGCTTCTTCAGCTTGCTTGGCCGACAAGGTGATGGAGCTTTCCAACTTACGCACCTCGGAGTTGAGCTGGGCTTCGATTTCCGATTTGCGCAATTCACGTTGCTTTTCGATCTCGCGCATGCGGGTTTCTTGTTCACGGCCAATGCGGGCGGCTTCGGTGGCCGCCTGCGACTCTTCGCGTGAACGCGCGGTCTCTGCATCGCTTTGCGCCTTGATTTTTTCCAACTCCAAACGCTGGCTGATTTGCGCTTCCTCTTCTTGTTGGTTCAGCAACAAGCGCTGCTTGGTGGCGTCCAGTTGGGTTTGACGCACAGAAATGTCGGCTTCGGATTCGATTTGCACACGTTTTTTGCGGTTGACCGCGATGATCTCGGCCAAGCGACGCATACCCACAGAATTGAAGGCGTTGTTTTCGTCCAATGCTGAGAAAGAAGTTTGGTCCAAGCGGGTCAACGACACCGAGTCCAGAACCACGCCGTTCTCGGCCAAATTGCCTTTGAGCAACGCAGAAATGTCTGCGACAAACTGAGAGCGCTTTTCGTGGATCTGGTCCATGGTGCGACTGGCTGCGACCGCTTGCACCGCGTCGATGAAACGACCTTCCAGCAAATTGCGCATGCCTTCCGGGTTGAACGACTTTGAACCCAGTGACTGCGCCGCGGTGGCCACACCTTCGATGGTGGGCTGCACCCGCACGTAAAACTCCAGCTCGGCATCCACCCGCATGCGGTCTTCGGTGATCAGAGATTTTTCAGCGACCCGGCGCACCTCGACACGGATGGTGCGCAGGTTGATTTCATCGATCTTGTGCAAAAACGGCAGAGACAAACAACCGCCAGAGATGAGTGTTTTTTGACCGCCAAAACCCGTTCGGATGATGGCCACGTCGCGACTCGATTTGCGATAGAAGTGATTGAGAAACGTAACGAGTGCCGCGATCGCGACCACCAGTACAACGATGCCAAACAACCAAGCAAGAACTATCATGCGACTTCCTCATGGGTGACAACCAACAACTCGAGGCATTCTAGGATCAAGGTTTTTCATGGTGTCTAAGTAGTTCCCCTGTGAAAAGTCCCTTGTTCTGATAAGCCTTAATGCCAATGGGCTTAATTGCGTATCAGATCAATGATGAGGCTGACTGTCGGCTTGCAACCCCAACAACCGCACTGCATTGCCTTTCAAAATGCCTGGCATCACCTCGGGCTTGAAACCTGCAACCTCGAAATCTTTCATCCAGCGCTCGGGCGTGATCAACGGGTAATCACTGCCAAACAACACCCGGTCTTTGAGCAATGTGTTGGCATACTGAACCAAATTTTGGGGGAAATATTTCGGGCTCCAGCCTGAGAGGTCTATCCACACATTGGGTTTGTGCATGGCCACACTCAATGCCTCGTCTTGCCAAGGAAAACTCGGGTGCGCCATGACGATTTGCATGTCGGGCCAGTCAATCGCGACATCGTCCAAATGCATCGGGTTGCTGTAGGCCAAACGCAACCCACCACCGCAACGCATGCCACTGCCGATGCCGCTGTGGCCGGTGTGAAAAATCGCGGGCAATTTGTGGGCGTTGATGACCTCATAAATGGGCCAGGCCATTTTGTCGTAGGGATGGCAGCCTTGGGCAGTCGGGTGAAATTTGAACCCGCGCACGCCCTCCTCTTTGATCAGCCGCTCGGCTTCACGCGCGCCGAATTTGCCTTTGTGCGGATCGATACTGGCAAAGGCAATCATCATGTCACTGTTGTCGCGCGCAGCTTTGGCAATCTCTTCATTGGGTATGCGTCTGCGCCCCATGTGTGACTCGGTGTCAACCGTGAACATGACCAGACCGAGTTTGCGTTCGCGGTAATAAGCCACCGTCTCTTCGATGGTGGGCCTGCGGTCAGAGCCAAAGTATTTGTCAGCGGCGCGGTCGTACTCCTCGCCGTAATTGTCAAAAGGGTTCCAGCAACTGACTTCGGCATGTGTGTGGATGTCTATGGCAATCAGGTCTTGGTGTTTCATGGTCGTTTAAGATGGTTTGATCAACTATAACCAGACGCATGAACCCTGATCTCCACTTTGAAATGCAAGACCACATCGCGGTGGTTCGCTTGAACCGTCCCGCCAAACGCAATGCACTCAACGATGCCTTGGTCAATGCTTTGCGAGAGGTGTTCGCCAACCTGCCGACTCACGCACGCGCGGCCGTGGTGCATGGCGACGGCGAACATTTTTGTGCGGGCCTCGACCTGAGCGAGTTGCAGTCACGTGACGCTGGCGAAGGCATGCACCATTCGCGCATGTGGCACAGCGCGTTTGCGCAAATTCAATTTGGTGCGGTCCCTGTTGTCGCTGCCCTGCACGGCGCGGTGGTGGGCGGCGGCTTAGAGCTTGCCGCGTCTTGCCATATTCGGGTTGCCGATGAAACCACTTTTTACGCGCTGCCAGAAGGCTCACGTGGCATTTTTGTGGGCGGTGGCGGCGCCGTTCGCATTCCTAAACTGATTGGTGTGGCTCGCATGACCGACATGATGATGACGGGGCGGGTCTACAACGCAGCCGACGGTGAGCGCGCCGGGTTTGCGCAATACCTCGTACCGCCAGGCCAAGCGCTTGAGAAAGCCCTGGAACTGGCCACTCACATCGCAGGTAATGCACCATTGACCAATCATGCCTTGATGCATGCCCTGCCTCGGATTGCAGAGCAGCCTGCTGACCATGGCTTCATCACCGAGTCACTGATGTCTTCCATCACCCAAGCTGCACCTGAGGCCAAAGCGCGTGTCGATGCATTTTTGCAAGGCCGCGCCAACAAAGTCACGCCCAAGCCATGAGTGCAACGGCACGTTACCGCGACATGCGCTACGGCGTCACCAGCGTGCAAGTGCAAACGCGCAACGATGGCGTGCAATATGTGCAAGCCGACCTGCCCTTGGCCGCCCACCCGCAGCGCATGACCGACAAACTGCTGCACTGGGCCCGGGTCACGCCTGAGCGCACCTGCATGGCTCGGCGCAAGCGATGGCCTGATGGCACCACCGGTGAATGGGAGCACCTCACCTATGCGCAAGCCGTGACTGCTGCGCGGCGCATCGGACAAGCCTTGTTGCAAAGACACTTGAGCGTGGACCGCCCGGTTGTCATCTTGAGCGAAAACAGTTTGGAGCACGGCATGATGGCCTTGGCCTGCATGATGGTGGGTATCGCTTATTGCCCCGTCTCGCCGGCCTATGCCACGCTCAGCAAAGACTTTGACAAACTCAAACACATATTGAACACGCTGACACCGGGTTTGGTGATGGCAGCGGATGCGCAGCGTTATGGCGCAGCGATTGAAGCATGTGTGCCAAAAGATGTCGATGTGGTGTTGGTCAATGGCGAACTCAACCGCAGCCACACACGATTTTCTGATTTGCTGCAAACCAACGACACCGCCGCGGTTGACGCCGCGATGCAAGCGACCGGACCCGACACCGTGGTGAAATTTTTATTCACCTCGGGTTCGACCCATTTACCCAAAGGCGTGATCAACACACACCGCATGTGGTGCGCCAATCAACAACAAATGTGGCAGTCCATGCCCGTGCTAGGTGAAGCCCCACCGGTGCTGGTGGATTGGTTGCCATGGAATCACACCTTCGGCGGCAACCACAATGTCGGGTTGGTGTTGTTTCACGGAGGGTCGCTCTATATCGACGATGGCAAACCCGTGCCTGCGCTGATGCCCGAAACGCTGCGCAACTTGCGCGAGATCGCGCCGACCGTGTATTTCAATGTACCCACAGGCTTGGAAGCGATTGCCAACGCCATGCACAACGACGATCAACTCAGGCGAAATTTGCTCAGCCAAGTGCGCATGTTTTTTTACTCGGGTGCAGCCTTGGCGCAACCGATTTGGGACAGCTTGCATGCCGCGCAAGAGCGCGAATTGGGCCAGCGCATCGTCATGGGCACCGGATTGGGCATGACCGAGACCGGGCCCTTTGGCATTTTTGTGCCGCGCCCTGAAGTGGAGTCCGGTGATTTGGGGCTGCCTGCTGCGGGACTGCAACTGAAATTGGTACCGTTCGGCGACAAGGTTGAAGTTCGTTACAAAGGGCCCAACGTCACACCAGGTTACTGGCGCGCGCCGCAAGCCACGGCAGAGGCGTTTGACGAAGAAGGGTTTTTGAAAAGTGGCGACGCCGTGGTGTGGCGCAACCCATCCAACCCCAACGAGGGGCTGCGTTTTGATGGTCGCATTGCCGAAGACTTCAAACTGGCCACGGGTACGTTTGTCAGTGTCGGTCCGCTTCGCGCGCGCATCATTGCGGCAGGCGCGCCTTATGTGCAAGACGCGGTCATCACCGGCTTGAACATGAACGAAGTGGGCGCGATGTTGTTCACCACACCCAGGGTACGAGAGTTGAGTCCGCTGCCGCCCCATGCTTCGCTCGCAGACACCTTGCAACACCCTCAAGTGGTGTCCTTTTTTCAAGGCTTGCTTGATGCATTGGCCACCCAATCGACGGGCAGCGCCAACCGCGTTGCACGCATGGTGTTGTTGAGCGAACCACCTTCGATTGATTCAGGCGAGGTGACGGACAAAGGTTCAATCAACCAACGCGCGGTGTTGAAGCACCGTGCGGCGCTGGTGCAAGCGGTACACGACGGCAGTGCGGCCAACCTGTTGGTACCAAGTTGATAAACATTCCCGACGAGCATGCTTCACCCAGGCTGTTTTTTGATCCCCCGCATTCCCTATTTGCTTGAGGAAATCACCCATGACCCATCAACCGACAGATACGATTGACAAGACCACACGCCGAAAGGTACTGCAATCATTGGGACTGGCCACCATGGCCATGTCACCGTTGAAGGCGCTATCTCAGTCGAACCTTTTACCCATTGATCAAGTCAAAATCATTTGCGGATTTCCAGCAGGTGGCACAGCTGACACCACCAGCCGTCGAGTTGGCGACAAATGGGCCGGCAGTGCTTACGCCAGAAATCCGGCGCTGGTCGAAAACAAAACCGGCGCAGGTGGTCGCATTGCCATCGAGGCGGTGAAAAACGCCGCGCCAGACGGCAGCACCTTGTTGCTCAGCGCTTATTCCATGTTGCTGATTTACCCGCACATCTACAAAACATTGCCCTACGACCCGTTCAAAGACTTTGCACCCGTGGCCATGGCCTCGGTGTTGTCGCATGGCTTGGCCGTCGGCCCCATCGTGCCCACCTCGGTCAAAACCGTCAAACATTTTGTGGCGTGGTGCAAAGCCAACCCCGAGCGCGCCAACTATGCATCGCCTGCAGCAGGTTCCACGCCGCATTTTCTCGGAGCCCTGCTCAGCTTGAACACAGGCGTGCCGATGACGCATGTGGCTTACCGCGGTTCTGTCCCTGGCGTCACGGATGTGATCGGCGGACAAATCGCCGCCATGTTCACACCCCATGGTGACTTTCTGGCCAACCACCGCGCAGGCAAGTTACGCATCTTGGCCACCTCCGGCAAATCACGCTCGCCGTTTGTCCCTGAGGTCGCTACCTTCGCCGAGCAAGGGTTTCCTGACCTGACCGTTGAGGAATGGTTTGGCTTTTTTGCACCCGCCAAAACACCGGCCTCGGTGGTGGCCGCGGCCAATACCGCGATCAACCAAGCACTCAAAGACAAAAGCGTGATTGACAGCCTGGCGCTGCAAGGGTTGCTGCCTTTGGGTGGCAGCAGCGACGACATGGCCAAAGACATGCGCCGCCAGTACGATTACTGGGGGCCTGTGGTCAAACGCATTGGCTTCAGTGCCGAATCTTGATGCGCAAAGCCCGCCTTTACACTCCTGCGTTTCATTCACTATTTCAAGGAATTACCCATGATCAGCACCGACAGTGGACTTCAGTATGACGACACCCACACCGGCGACGGTGACCTGGCCACCGCAGGCCAGTATGTGTCGGTGCACTACACCGGATGGCTGTGGGAGAACGGCGAAAAAGGCGAGAAATTCGACTCCAGTTTGGACAGAAATGACCCGTTTGAATTTGGCTTGGGTCAAGGCATGGTCATCAAAGGCTGGGACGAAGGGGTGCAAGGCATGAAAGTCGGCGGCAAACGCACCTTGTTGATCCCCCCCGACTTGGGCTACGGTGCCTATGGGGCAGGCGGTGTCATCCCGCCGAACGCCACGTTGGTGTTTGAGGTGGAACTCTTGGCGGTTGACGCCTGACCACAGGCTAGCCCACTGGCCCAGCGCTTTCAGCGCATCTGGTTTTGTAAAAAACCCGGCAACCATGGGCGTGCCGCAATGATCAAAGACACCATGCGCTTGTCGTCGGCAGGCAAATTGGCCTCCATGGCCATGTGTTTTTTGTATTCCTGGGCAATCGCGTTCAACTGATTTCGCAATTTCCCGCGTGTTTCAGGCGTGACAAAAATGTTCATCGCATGCAACACATCGCCCTCGCCCTCAAAATTGTCGGACAGGAATTCCAAAGATTCGCGACGGACCATCCGCATGATCGGCCCATCGGGTATCCAACCGAATTTCGGTGACAGCATGGGCTTGAATTGACTGCCAGACACCATTTTCAGGAACCCGATGTCTTCCAACCTTTGCAGCAGTTGGGTCAACTCGGCTTTGTTGACTTTGACACGCGCCAACAAGTCCTTGTGGTTCCAGAAATACATGACGCCGATGGCGACCGCGAACAGTTTTTTGTTGCTGAGAAATTCGATTTCTTGTTGCTGGGTCAAACTCTCCAGCAGCTGCGCCTGTTTAGGTGTGTTGTGCAGCAACTCCTCCAGCTTCAAACCAACCAATTCACACATTTTTTCCATGCAACTGAAGGTGCAATCTTTGCTCTCAAACATCTGCTTCACGGCGGAACCCGTCAAATGCAAATGCTCGGCCAATTGCGCTTGGCTGATCCCATGCGCTTGCAATTGACGGCTCAAGGTGTCGAAGATGTGTTCTCTGGACATGGTGTGGTCAAAATCGAAAGAACCCGATATTAATTTTTTTTAGCGCATTTATCCATAAAAATAAATTAAATAATACTAACTCTCGAATCAAACCAACTCAATTGCCTTTTGACGTGAATTTTTGTGGGCAAGTCACCCCAGACCCTTGAATTCAGACAAAACCCTCCCAACTACATGGCTGTATCAAAAGCCACCCGTACCCGAGCATGTCTGACCCACACACCCCACACCCGTCTGAACCCACGGGCCCAACCGAGCCTGTCATGGACGCAACCTCCTCCCCCGTGCCCGATCCACAGGCGCATTCGCCAGACCCCTTGGCGGATGCACAGGCCGAATTGGCCAACCTCAAAGCGGCAAACGCCGACCTGGCTGACCAGTTTTTACGCGCCAAAGCCGAGGTCGAAAACGCCCGCCGTCGCGCCGATGAAGAGGTTTCCAAAGCCCGCAAATTTGCGGTCGAAGCGTTTGCCGAAAGCCTATTGCCAGTGGCCGACAGTTTGTCTGCCGGTTTGGCCATCGCCGACGCCGCCGCCGAACAATTGCGCGAAGGCTCTGAAGCCACTTTGCGGCAGCTCACTTCGGCACTCGAGCGCCACAAAGTGATTGAAATCAACCCGCCGGCCGGCACCAAGTTTGACCCGCACCACCACCAAGCCATCTCGGTGGTCCCGGCAGAGCAAGAACCCAATACCGTGGTCACCGTGCTGCAAAAAGGTTATTTGATTTCCGACCGGGTCTTGCGCCCGGCGCTGGTCACCGTCACTGCCCCCAAGTAAACAGCTTGGACACAGATTGCACACTTGAAATCCACCGACTTATCCACAACTGTTCAACATCGCTTTTAGGAAATGAAACGGTCGCCTTCGGGGGCTGAATCGCACAGGAGAAAAAAATGGGAAGAATCATTGGCATTGACCTCGGCACCACCAACTCATGCGTGGCCATCATGGAAGGCAACACCACCAAGGTGATCGAAAACGCCGAAGGTGCGCGCACCACGCCGTCCATCATTGCCTACCAAGAAGACGGCGAAATTTTGGTCGGCGCGTCCGCCAAACGCCAAGCGGTGACCAACCCGCGCAACACGCTGTACGCCGTCAAGCGCCTGATTGGCCGCAAGTTTGACGAAAAAGAAGTGCAAAAAGACATCAACATGATGCCTTACACCATTGCCAAGGCCGACAACGGCGACGCATGGGTAGAAGTGCGTGGCCAAAAAATGGCGCCGCCCCAAATCAGCGCCGAAGTTCTTCGCAAAATGAAGAAAACCGCCGAGGACTACCTGGGCGAAGAAGTGACCGAAGCCGTCATCACCGTCCCCGCTTATTTCAATGACAGCCAACGCCAAGCCACCAAAGACGCAGGCCGCATCGCTGGTTTGGATGTCAAGCGCATCATCAACGAGCCCACCGCTGCCGCACTGGCCTTTGGTTTGGACAAAACCGAAAAGGGCGACCGCAAGATTGCGGTGTATGACTTGGGTGGCGGCACCTTTGACGTGTCCATCATCGAAATTGCCGACGTCGATGGCGAAAAACAATTTGAAGTCTTGTCCACCAACGGCGATACCTTCTTGGGCGGCGAAGACTTTGACCAACGCATCATCGACTTCATCATCACCGAGTTCAAAAAGGAATCGGGCGTTGACCTCTCCAAAGACGTGTTGGCCTTGCAGCGCTTGAAAGAGGCCGCTGAAAAAGCCAAGATCGAACTCTCCTCCTCCACCGGCACCGACATCAACCTGCCTTATGTCACGGCTGACGCTTCAGGCCCTAAACACCTGAACATCAAGCTCAACCGTGCCAAGTTGGAAAGCTTGGTCGACGAATTGATCGAGCGCACCATCGCACCTTGCCGCACCGCCATCAAAGACGCTGGCGTATCGGTGGGTGACATCGACGACGTGATCTTGGTCGGCGGCATGACCCGCATGCCCAAGGTGCAAGACAAGGTCAAAGAATTTTTCGGCAAAGAACCCCGCCGTGACGTCAACCCTGACGAAGCTGTGGCCGTGGGTGCCGCCATCCAAGGCCAAGTGCTGTCGGGCGACCGCAAAGACGTGCTGTTGTTGGACGTCACCCCCCTGTCTTTGGGTATCGAAACCTTGGGCGGTGTGATGACCAAGATGATTGCCAAGAACACCACCATCCCGACCAAGTTCGCGCAGACCTTCTCCACCGCCGACGACAACCAACCTGCGGTGAC
>CANGZG010000065.1 GCA_947458415.1 Comamonadaceae bacterium
GAAGCGGAGCTATCTACCAGGAGTGGTAGTTCAGTTGGTTAGAATACCGGCCTGTCACGCCGGGGGTCGCGGGTTCGAGTCCCGTCCCCTCCGCCACTTTGAAAAACGCGCTTCACGGCGCGTTTTTTTTGCCCTGATCGCTTCATCGCCATCAGTTTTCACCCTTCCAAGGGACATGTCGAGGAACACCATGTACAAAAACCTCATCGCTGCGCTGTTTGCGTTGGCTTTGTCATCCCACCCCGTATGGGGTCAATCCAAACCACCAACTACCGACCCCTTGAAAGTCGGTTTTGTGTATGTCACCCCCAGATTGCCTGCGGGTTGGGTGCATCAACATGAATTAGGACGTTTGGCGCTTGAAGCCAATTTGAAAAAGCAAGGCATTCAAGTGCGCACGCAGTTTGTCGAGAACGTGTCCGAGGGGTCGGATGCCGAACGGGTCATTCGAGATTTGGCACAGCAAGGCGCTGGCCTGATATTCACGCCAAGTTTTGGTTACATGGAGCCCACGCTCAAGGTGGCTGCAGATTTTCCTGACGTGAAATTTGAATCGATCACGGGCTACAAGACAGCTCCCAATGTGTCCACCGCCAATGCGCGTTATTACGAAGGCCGATTTCTTGCGGGCATTGCCGCCGGGCGGGTCAGTAAAACCGGTATTGCGGGTTATGTGGCAAGTTTTCCCATTCCTGAAGTCATTCAAGGCATCAACGCGTTTGCGTTGGGCATGCGCTCAGTCAACCCGAACGCGTCGGTCAAATTGATTTGGTTGGACACCTGGTTTGACCCGGCGCGCGAGCGTGATGCAGCCATCACGTTGATGAACCAAAAGGCCGATGTGTTGGCTTTTCACACGGCCTCTGATGCGGTGATGGTGGCTGCTCAAGAAAAAGGAAAACTGGCGATTGCCTATCACTCTGACATGCGGCATGTGGCACCGCAAGCGCAGTTGCTGGCGATCACGCATGTGTGGGGCGACTACTACAGCCGCCGTGCGCTGGACGTCATCCGTGGCAGTTGGCAAAGCACGCAAACATGGGGCGGGGTGCGCGAAGGCATGATCAAGGTCGAAGCGTTTGGCCCGCGCTTGCCCAAGCGGGTTCAAACAGAAATTTTGCGTCTACAGCGTGCCATGGCCAAAGGCAGTTTGCAGGCATTCACCGGCCCGATATTCGATAACCAAGATGGGGTCGTGTTGGCGCAAGGCCAGGTGATGAGCGATGAACAAATTGCCAAGATGCGATTTTTGGTCAAAGGGGTGGTGGGCAGCTTGCCCTGAACCCATGCAGGCAGGTTGCCAAACTACAATCTGGCCATCACGCAAAGGCAGTTTATGAGCATCAAAAGCGACAAATGGATACGCCGCATGGCAGAGCAGCACGGCATGATCGAGCCATTCGAGCCCGGCCAAATACGGGTCAATGCAGCAGGTGAAAAAATTGTCAGCTATGGCACCAGCAGTTACGGTTACGACATCCGCTGCGCACCCGAGTTCAAGGTGTTCACCAACATTTACAGCACGGTGGTCGACCCGAAAAATTTTGACGAAAAAAGTTTTGTCGACATTCACGCCGAGGTGTGCATCATTCCCCCCAACAGTTTTGCATTGGCGCGCACCGTGGAATATTTCCGCATTCCGCGCAATGTGTTGACCATTTGTTTGGGCAAAAGCACTTACGCACGCTGCGGCATCATCGTCAATGTCACGCCGTTTGAGCCGGAATGGGAAGGCTATGTGACGCTCGAATTCAGCAACACCACGCCGTTGCCCGCGAAAATTTACGCGGGAGAAGGATGCGCCCAGGTGCTGTTCTTTGAAAGCGACGAGGTTTGCGAAACCAGTTACAAAGACCGTGGCGGCAAATACCAAGGGCAGGTGGGCGTGACTTTGCCCAAGGCCTGAAGCCCTCGGCCAAGCTGCTTTATCGGGGTTTCATGGCGTCTGGTGCAGAGTGCGACAATAGGCGCTATCTATGAATTCATTCTCCCAATTACAGTTAGCTCCAAACTTGGCGAAAGCCGTCGCCGAAATGGGTTACGAATCCATGACGCCGATCCAGGCGCAGGCCATACCGGTGGTTTTATCTGGCCAAGATGTGATGGGCGCCGCCCAAACCGGCACTGGCAAAACAGCGGCGTTTTCTTTGCCTTTGTTGCAACGCATGCTCAAACACGAGAATGCTTCCACCTCACCAGCCAGACACCCTGTGCGTGCCTTGGTGTTGCTGCCCACCCGCGAGTTGGCAGACCAAGTGGCGCAACAAGTCAAGATGTACGCCAAATACACCCAACTGCGTTGTGCGGTGGTGTTTGGTGGCATGGACATGAAGCCGCAAACCTTGGAGCTCAAAAAAGGCGTTGAAGTGTTGGTGGCAACGCCCGGGCGATTGTTGGACCACATTGAAGCCAAAACCGCGGTGCTCAACCAAGTCGAATACGTGGTGTTAGACGAAGCAGACCGCATGCTCGATATCGGGTTTTTGCCAGATTTGCAGCGTATTTTGAGTTACTTGCCCAAGCAGCGAACCACGCTGCTGTTCTCCGCGACGTTCTCGCCTGAAATCAAACGCTTGGCCGCCAGCTATTTGCAAAACCCGGTCACGATTGAAGTGGCTCGCCCCAACCAAACCGCGTCCACGGTCACGCAATTGTTCTACAGCGTGCCGGATGATGACAAGCGTCGTGCTTTGAAACAAATTGTCAAGCAGCGCGGAATTTCGCAGGCGTTTGTGTTTGTCAACAGCAAGCTGGGTTGCGCCAGACTGGCCCGTTCGCTGGAGCGTGAAGGTTTGAAAACCACGGCATTGCACGGCGACAAAAGCCAAGATGAACGCTTGAAAGCCTTGGATGCGTTCAAAAAAGGCGAGGTGGATTTGCTGGTGTGTACCGATGTCGCTGCCCGAGGCTTGGACATCAAAGATGTGCCTGCGGTGTTCAATTTCGACATTCCTTACAACGCTGAAGATTACATTCACCGCATCGGCCGAACCGGTCGTGCAGGCGCTGAAGGCTTGGCAGTCAGTTTTGCTTCCCCCACCGACACGCGCTTGGTGACTGACATTGAAAAATTGACCAAGCAAAAAATTGAGTTGTTGGGGTTCGAGTTTGATGACGATCGACCCAGCGGACGCATCAACAACGGCAGACGCCACTGGAACGATGATGACGCGTCCTCTGAGGTGTCGTCTGACCAGCCGCCAGCAGCGCGCAGTCGCTTCGTGCCACCGCCGAAAGTGCACGACCCGTTTTTTGATCAGCCCTACCAGCCTGCGGAACAACCGCCAGACGTTGCAACGAAGACCGAGCAAGTGCTGTCCCATTCGCGAAGCATCTCGCCCAACATCAAGCCCAAACGCACGGTGGCGGCGTTGTTCAAAACGACTGTGACCGACTAATTTATCGAAGCCGCGGCGTCGCATTTGACTTGAACCCGCTGCCGTTCACCTGTGACGGGGTTCACTTGCAAGGCACTCAGGCAACCGCCCCACACACAACCTGTGTCGAGTTCAATCACATCGGACCGGTTCAATGCGTTCAATGAAGACCAGTGGCCAAACGCCACCGTCGTTTCATGGGTCAGTCGGTTCGGCACATCGAACCACGGCATGAACCCCGTCGGGGCTTGTGAGGCATCACGGTGATGCGCAAATTCCATCTGGCCATGAAGTGTGCAAAACCGCAACCGCGTCATCGCATTGACAATCACGCGCAGTCGTTCATGGCCTGTCAATTCCTCATCCCACTGGTCGGGTTGGTTGCCATACATGTGCGTGATGAACATTGTCCAATCGTTGCTTTGCAACACGGTTTGAACTTCTTTGGCCAGTGCCAAGGTTTGCGCGACAGACCATTGCGGCAAGACACCAGCGTGCACCATCAGAATACCGGCCTCGTGCATGGCCAATGACTGCATGCGCAACCAGTCAATCAACTGCAGTCGGTCGGGCGCTTGCAAGATGTCAGACACGGTGTCACCAGGTTTGAGTCGCCCCTGTCCCAAATGCAGGGCCAACAGGTGCAAATCGTGGTTGCCCAGCAGGCATCGGGCGCTGTGCCCCAAGCTTTGCAGCCGCCTGAGCACGCCCACGTTGTCCGGGCCGCGATTGACCAGATCGCCCAGCAAATACAGCGTGTCGCGACTGGGGGAAAATTGAACTTCATCGAGCAAGCGTTGCAGGGCTTGGTCGCAACCTTGCACGTCGCCAATCAGGTACATTGCCATGGCATGATTGTCATTGATTCACCCACTGCGCGCCTTGGGCGTTGAAACTCCGTTTTATGGATGTCTTGCTGATTGTTTTATTGACCTTGCTGAATGCCTTGTTTGCCATGTCCGAGATGGCCTTGTCGTCCAGTCGGCGCGCATTGTTGGTCTCCATGGCCGAGGACAACATGACGGGCGCACAGGCTGCATTGGAGTTGCAGCGCAGGCCCACCGAGTTTTTGTCCACGATCCAAATTGGCATCACCACTCTGGGCATGCTCAACGGCATCATCGGTGAAGCTGCCTTCAGCGAGCAGGTGTCGCTTTGGTTTGAGGGCTTGGGTACGACCACGGTTTTGGCCGATGTGTTGGCAACGGCAACGGTGGTGACATTGATCACGCTCAGCACGATTTTGTTTGGCGAACTCGTGCCCAAACGCATCGGCCAGATTTACCCTGAAACGGCAGCCCGCCTGACCGCACCCGCCATGCTGGCCTTGTCTTGGATGGCCAGACCATTGGTTAACGCCTTGTCATGGAGCACGGCCGCCGTGTTGCGTTTGATGCGAATCGATTTGGAAAAAGTCAGGCAGGTGACCGAGGAGGAAATCACCGCCAGTTTGGTCGAAGGTGTGGACGCGGGTTTGATTGAACACCACGAACACCAAATGGTGAAAAACGTGTTCCATTTGGACGAGCGTAATTTGGTGTCGTTGATGGTTCCCCGAACAGACATCGTTTGGTTGGACTGTGCATGGACGGTTCAGCAAGCCCTCGGTCAAATGCAAGGCGAGGCCGCCCATTCTTGGTATCCCGTCTGTCGCGATGGCTTGGATGAAGTGGTCGGCGTGGTCAGCATGGCCAGCATGCTGCACCATGTCGACAGTGACTTGCCCATTGAAACTTGGGCCACGCCGGCTGCGTTCGTGCCTGAAACATTGACGGGACTGGATTTGTTGTCTCAATTTCGCAGTCCGCATTCGGTGGACAAGCCGAAAACCCCGGTTCACAGCACGCGCATGGTGTTGGTGGTGGATGAATATGGGGTGGTTCAAGGCTTGGTGACGCCGCGCGACTTGCTCGAGGCCATCACCGGTGAATTGGTTCAAACCACATCGCCACAAGACGCATGGGCAGTTCAGCGCACCGATGGCAGCTGGTTGCTTGACGGCATGATGCCGATCCAAGAACTCAAATCCAGGTTGATGTTGGACGAGTTGCCCTCAGAGGAAAAAGGCATCTACAACACTTTGGCGGGATTGATTTTGGTCTTGAATGGAGATTTGCCCAAGGAGGGCGAATCGGTTGAATCCATGGGCTGGCGGTTTGAGGTGGTCGACTTGGACGGCAGACGGATTGACAAGGTGCTGGCAACCCAGTTACCGGGCCACCCACAGGACGAAGATCAAACGGGTTGAAGCTGTTTCAGTGTTTGTTGTCTGGTTTTTTTTCTTCCAGCTCATCTAGCAAATGGTTGATACCAGACACGGTTTTCTTCAAAGCCTCGACGCGACCATGAAACTCATCCATTTTTCTGGCTTGTTCCAATTTGGCTGCTTGGAGTTGTTCGGTTTGTGCCGCGCTTGCCGCTTTGGCGGGGGTTGTGGCTTTGACTGACGCTTTGCCTTTGGGTTGGGCGGTTTGTGCAGTGTCAGAACCCGATCGGGTTGGTTTGTTTGGGGCCGTCGGTTTGGGGCCGTCTTTGAGCTGTGTGGCTTGATCGGGCAAAGCCACCACATGGTCTTGCACATGTTCTTTGTCAGTGTCTGCCGATCGATCTTCCAGGGCTTCATTCGGCAAACCCTGCGTGTTGTCTTTCAATGCTTGGTTGTCCAACCTTTGTGGGTTGTCTTCAAGCGATTCATTTTGCAGCGCTTGCGTGTTGCTGCGTACACCAGGGTGGTCAATCTCTTGGCGGTTGTCCTCTGATGCGTCGTCGGGCAAGCCTTGTAAGTTGTCTTCGATCGCATCATTGCCCACATCAGCTTGCCGGTCTTTCAGCGGACTGACCGCTTCACCTGCAGTTCTGTCGTGGATCGGGTCAACCGCCTCACCAACTTTTCGGTCCTTCAGGCTTTCTTTGGGCACACCCTGCGACTGTGATGCGAGCGCGTCCTGAGGGACAACTGCAATGTTGTCAGACACTTGTTCTTTGTCAATGCCAGCATCGCGCTTCTGTGAACCATCTTGTGGCACGGCTTGCAAGTTGTCTTTGATGGCCTCAGCACCTGGCAAAGCTTGCAAGTTGTCTTTGAGTGCGCCAGCGCTTGGCACGGCTTGCAAGTTGTCATCCAACGCGTCATCAGCCACAGACTGAATGTTGTCTTTCAATGCCTCCGTCTCAACACCCGCAGCGTGTTTGGCGGGGACCGAAACTGCTTCAGTTGCAAACCGGTCCTTGAGTGGCGCGTTGTCTGCGCCGCCTGCGGTTTGATCGGCGAAAGCCTGAACTGCAACGACCGGCTCTTGTGTTGAGCCAGCTTGCTCAGTGGCGGGCAGCCCCACTTGATGGTCTTTCAATGCGTCATCACTCACACTTTGCACATTCTCGGCCGCATGTGGGTCGTCATGCACCAAATGGGGTGCATCTAATGCTGCACCTTCTTTCACATTCAACTTCTCTGGCGTCAATGCATCTTCGTGATGCGCAGACCTGTTCGCTGTGTCGTTTCCAGGCGCATGATGCATTTCAGGCAAGAGGGCAGCATCGCTTGTTTTGAAGTCAGATTTTTTGCCTTTGATCTGAAGCTCATCGCTGCCCACGACATCGCTGCGCCGTGATTTCGCACTGTTCGAGCCTTCGGGAATTTCAACCGAAAAAGGCTTGGAACTTCGGATGAGGGGAGGGGGCGTTGCCATGAAATTCAGTTTAACGCGTGACTTCTCTGCAGCGAATAACCACGCTGGCTTAAACGTAAGAAGAAGGTGTTCTTAATCGGTGCTGAGTAAGCGGTTGGCCAGTTCCACGGCTTGGGGCGCATGAGAAGACACGCCGTCGGCGCCTGAGTTTTGCAGCAAGTCGGGGTCGCTGTTCACCGCAGGGCCGCCCAAGATGACCAAGGTCTGTGGATTGATGGCTTGGGCTTTGAGTCGAGTGATCAAGTCCTTGAGCCCCGGCAGCTGCTCCACCAGGCCCACAGACAAACCGATCATGTCAAACCATTCGCGTCGAAGCGCTTTGAACAACTCTTCTTCGGTGGAGGCGATTTCCATCACCACTTGCCAGCCATTGCTGCGGAACAATTCGGTCACGATGCTCAGACCCAAAATATGCATCGAACCTGGCGCACAGGCAAAAAAGATGCGTTTGACTTCGCCAGCCGTTTGCGGGGACTCGGGGTTGATGTAGCCCAAGCTTCGGGTCAATTGGTGCATGCGCATCAAGCCATGTGTGACCGAGGTGAAATCTTTTTTGTCAAGTTCCCATTGGTAGCCTAACCAGCGGGCAGCAGGCGTGAACAAGTCGATGAACACGCTTTCAATGGACACGCCTTCTTCCAACAATCCGTGAACATAGGCCAGCGGTTGGTCAATGTCGGGGCCCAAACAGGATTCAGAAAACGCTTCAATCTCTTGTTCGGTGAAGCGGCGGTTGGTTGGTGTGGGTGACAGGGAAGTGTCAAGCAAACTGGGATGCGCATGCATCAACTGGGGAATGATTTGCGCCTCGATGACAGAGAGCAAAGATTTTTGGCAATTGTCGGGCGAAGAGGTGTCCAGTGAGTCTGTCTGTTGCTCGCTGCGTTTGGGTTGCGCGCCGGATGAAATCGCAGACAACACCAAATGAGACAAGCCGTGCAAGCCGGCCAAAGGTTTGGTGATTAACAGACTGGAAATGCTGAGGCTCATGGGGTTCTCCGGCTAAGGACTGACAGCTTCCAATGGACTGATAAATACCTTGACCCATTGTGTCAACATTCCTGTGACTTAGCCACTCGAACGAGGGTAAATACCCACCAAATTCCTTCAATGAAATGGCGTGCTCAGGGTTTTCCTTGTGTTTAGCGTGATACCACCCCAAAGCCAGATGCCAATGAAATACTGATTCTGGTCATTCATAAGTCAACAGGAGACAACTACATGCGAACCATTCCCATAGCGAATATTGCTTCCGAGTTCAGTGATTGCGAAGAAAGCGGTGTCGTTCCCAAGCAAAACCTGCCCTTGGCACGACGTGAATTCCTCAAAGGTTCCGGCATATTGATGGGTACCTTGGCAGCAGGCTCGGTGTTGGCCGGATTGGCGCCATCCACTGTGTGGGCCGTTGAATTGAAAACCCTCAGCCAAGCCGAAGGCCAAACACTGATGGCCATGGGCCGCGTGATTTACCCGCACAAAAAATTGCCTGATGCGGTCTATGCCATTTTGGCGAAAGATTTGGATGCAGCCGCGTCGGGCAGTGCTGACACCGCCAAGATGCTGCGCGACGGTATCGCTGGGCTCAACAGTTTGGCTGGTGGCAATTTCGCCAAGGCCAAAGCAGACAAACGACTCGCCATCGTCAAGGGCATGGAAGGTTCCACCTTTTTTGGCACCGTGCGTGGCCAATGTGTGACCTCGCTCTACAACAATGACATGGCATTCGCTGCATTCGGATACCCCGGTTCTGCTTGGGAAAAAGGCGGGTACATCACCCGCGGTTTCCAAGATTTGAAATGGTTGCCTGCTCCTTCTAAAGAAGCCAGCCCCGCCCCTTATTTGGGCTGATTCCACCTTCCCTCAGCATTTCAGGAGATACACAACATGGCTTCTATTTCATTCAACGACGACTCCGTGGTCGTCATCATTGGTTCTGGCGCGGGCGGTGGCACATTGGCCAACGAGTTGTGCCAAAAAGGCATCAAGGTCGTGGTGCTTGAAGCAGGTGCGCGTCAGTCACCTCAATCGTTCGTGAACGACGAATGGAAATCATTCGGTCAATTGGCTTGGTTAGACCCACGCACCACCTCTGGTACTTGGCGCGTGGCCAAAGACTTCTCTGGCTTGCCCGCATGGATTTGTAAAACCGTGGGCGGTTCGACCACCCACTGGGCCGGTGCTTCATTGCGTTTCCAAGAACACGAGTTCCGCGCCAAAACCGTGTACGGCGATATCAAAGGCGCCAATTTGCTTGACTGGCCGATCACCTTGTCCGAGTTGGAGCCTTACTACGCCAAAGCTGAAAACAAAATGGGCGTGACCCGCACCAACGGTATTCCTGGCTTGCCTGGCAACAACAACTTCAAGGTGATGTATGCCGGCGCGAAAAAGCTGGGCTATAAAGAAGTGCACACCGGCAACATGGCCATCAACAGCCAACCGCGCGATGGCCGTGGCCGTTGCATGCAACTGGGTTTTTGTTTCCAAGGTTGTAAGAGTGGTGCCAAGTGGTCAACGCTGTACACCGAGATTCCCAAGGCAGAAGCCACAGGCAATTTGGACTTGCGCCCTGAATCCCATGTGACCCGCATTGAGCACAACGCCAAAGGCATGGTCAACGGCGTGGTGTACTTTGACAAAGACGGCAAAGAACAGCGTCAGTCAGCACGGGTGGTTTGCGTGGCGGGTAACTCCATCGAAACACCGCGTTTGTTGTTGCTGTCAGCCTCCAACATGTTCCGCGATGGCTTGGCCAATTCATCAGGACAAGTGGGCCGCAACTACATGCGCCACATGACAGGTTCGGTGTACGCTGCATTCAAGAACCCCGTGCACATGTACCGTGGCACCACCATGGCGGGCATCATCCGTGACGAGTCCTCTCACAACCCCAAGCGTGGTTTTGCGGGTGGTTACGAAATGGAAACCCTGTCGCTGGGCTTGGCTTTCATGCCCGCGTTCTTGGACCCAGGTGCTTGGGGCGCAGACTACGCTTGGTGGATGGATCACTACACCAACCTCGCCGGCATGTGGCTGGTCGGTGAAGACATGCCGCGCGAAACCAACCGCATCACATTGAACAACAATGTGAAAGACAAATGGGGCAGCCCGGTGGCGAACGTGCATTTCGATGACCATGAAAATGACATCGTGATGCGTAACCATGCGTTCACCCAAGGCGAGCGGATTTACCAAGCGGCTGGTGCGATCAAAACCTACCGCACACCGCCATACCCCTCGACCCACAATTTGGGCACATGCCGCTTGAGCGCCAATGCGCGTGACGGTGTGGCCAACAAATGGGGCCAAACGCATGACATCCCCAACCTGTTCATCAGTGACGGCAGCCAGTTCACCACCGGTGGTGCCGAGAACCCGACTTTGACGATCGTGACCTTGGCGATTCGCCAAGCTGACTACATCGCCAAACAGATGACTGAACGGGCCATTTGATACACTGATTTTTCCAACCAAAGGAGAACAGCATGTGTGAGTATTTTGTGAAAGCTGACCCTATTCAGTACGAACAACGTACCCGTTCGGTTCGCATTCGCGGCATGCTCACCAGCATCCGGTTGGAAAACATGGTGTGGGATGTGCTGGCCGAAATGGCCGAGGATGAGGGATGCACCACCAACGCCCTCATCTGCACATTGCATGATGAAATTCTTCAGCATCGGGGCGAAGTACCTAACTTCGCCTCGTTCCTGAGGATCACGAGTTTGCGCTATTTGCGCCGTTGCTTGATCAACCTAGAACGACAGTACCAACCCGCCGATGGACCAGACAGCACGGCCATGTTTCAACCCTCTGTGCTGAACCGCGCCAATGACAAATCTGCCGCTCGCGTCCATTCCAACGTATTGGCTGCTGTCAAAACCTGATTTTTTCCTATGACTTTCGATACTGAATGGCAGACAGGAGTCTGCGAAAAGCCCGCGCCTGCGTCACGCGGTTTTGTGCTGAACCACGCCATGTTGCGGGTCAAAGACCCAGCCGTGGCTTTGGACTTTTACACCCGCGTCATGGGCATGCGTTTGTTGCGCAAACTCGACTTTCCAGAGATGAGTTTCAGCTTGTATTTTTTGGCGGTGGCCGAGGCCGCCAGCCACGCCCCGCAAGACCAGGGCGAGCGCACCGCTTGGACGTTTTCCCAGTCGGGTATTTTGGAGTTGACCCACAACTGGGGCACAGAGAGCGACGCCGAATTCAAATACCACGATGGCAACGCCAAGCCCCAAGGTTTCGGTCACATTTGTTTTTCAGTGCCAGATTTGGACGCCGCCATTCAATGGTTTGACGACAACAAAGTGGTGTATGTGAAGCGGCCCGAACAGGGCAAGATGAAAGACGTGGCTTTCATCAAAGACCCTGACGGTTATTGGATAGAAATCGTCGAGCCCGGTCGCTTAAAGCAATTGGGCAGTTAATCAGCGCGGTTTTTTCAGGCCAGACGCAGAGATGAAATCTTTGCGTTTGACCTCATCACTTTTCAGCGCTTGCTGAATTTGCTTGACCAACAGTTTTTTGGTGTCTTCTTGCATATTGGCCGCACGCAGCCTTATGTATATGGCTTTGGCTTTTTCTTTGTCATAAGTGGCTTCAACCAAAGCTTGGGCCCAAAGTCCGTCACGGATCACGCCTTCTTGCATTTCGCGAAGAACCATTGCGTGTATGAGTTCACTGTTTTGAGTGGCCATGACTGCTTTCTGTGGGTGCTGGCGTTGTTGAAAATTATAGGTGTCCGGTTTCAAGCCGACAGGTGCATGTCCGTCAATCGGGCTACTTCATTTTTCGAGCCCAGGCACACGCTGACTCGCTGATGCAAAAGAGTGGGTTGAATGTCCAAAATCCGTTCTTTGCCGTTGGTGGCCATGCCACCGGCTTGCTCGACCAGCCAGCTCATGGGGTTGGCTTCGTACATCAAGCGCAACTTACCTGCTTTGTGAGGTTCTCTTTTATCCCAGGGGTACATGAAAACGCCACCGCGTGTGAGGATGCGGTGCACATCGGCCACCATGCTGGCAATC
>CANGZG010000066.1 GCA_947458415.1 Comamonadaceae bacterium
GGCCCACAACAAACACGTGGCGGTGTCGCCGCCGCGTGCGCGTCGCATGAGTTCGGTGTTGGTCGAATCAATCAACGGGACATGTTCAAAACGCGCCAGCGGGTCGAGTCGGTTCAACAGCACTTGCACTGGGTGCGGGGAACGGGCGTCGAAAGCGTGGACCGTCATGAACAGTGGCAGACCGAATGACCGGCGCTCAGTCCTTGGGAGAGAGCAGCGTGCCGCGACAACTGCCCGCACCGCAGCGGCAGGGGTAATCGGCCAGCAACTCGGGCGTGTACTTCTCGTCGATCACCAAGCCGTAGTCGTAGTTGAGTTCTTCGCCGGCTTTGATTTTGCGCAAGGTGCGGATGAAAATCCGCCCGCCCGCCTCGTCCGCTTCGCAATTGGGCGCGCACGAATGGTTGATCCAACGTGCATCGTTGCCACCGAAAAGCGCATCGATCACGTTTTTCTTGCTGACATGGAAATAAAACGTGTGGTTCGGGTCGTTGGGGTCGTGGGGATGGCGTTTTTGCGCTTTTTTCCAGCTGATGACCTCGCCGGTGTACTCGATGATGATTTCGCCTTTGGCGATGGGCACCAGGGCAAACACCCCTTTGCCATGGACGCCTGAACTGCGGACTTCAATGCGCTTGCCGTGGGCGGGTGCGATGATGGGGGAGGTCAAGTTGAAAACTCTGGTAAGTTAAATACGTACATGTGCGCGCGCGTGCGCGTGCGAGGATGCCGATTGTATGCAAGGAACACACTCATGAGTAAAACACTGGTCATCGCTGAAAAGCCGTCCGTGGCGCAAGACATTGTCAAAGCGCTCACCCCCAGCGCAGGCAAGTTTGAAAAGCATGACGACCATTTTGAAAACGAAGCGTATGTGGTCACCAGCGCGGTGGGTCACTTGGTAGAAATACAAGCGCCCGAGGAATTCGATGTCAAGCGCGGCAAATGGAGTTTTGCCCACTTGCCCGTGATTCCGCCTTATTTCGACTTGAAACCGGTGGAAAAAACCAAGTCGCGTTTGGCCGCCGTGGTCAAGCAAGCCAAGCGCAAAGACATCGGTGCCATCATCAACGCCTGTGACGCGGGCCGCGAAGGTGAATTGATTTTTCGCTTGATTGAACAATACGCCGGCGGCAAAAAACCGCTGGACAAGCCGGTCAAGCGCTTGTGGTTGCAATCGATGACGCCACAAGCCATTCGCGATGGCTTTGACAGCTTGCGCAGCAGCACGCAAATGCAAGGGCTGGCCGATGCTGCCCGCAGTCGCTCAGAAGCCGACTGGCTGGTTGGCATCAACGGCACCCGCGCATTCACTGCTTTCAATTCACGCGATGGTGGTTTCTTCCTCACCACGGTGGGTCGGGTGCAAACCCCGACCTTGTCGGTGGTGGTCGAACGTGAAGAAGTCATTCGCAAATTCATCAGCCGCGACTATTGGGAAATTCACGCCAACTTCGCGGCCAGCGCCGGTGCTTATGCAGGCAAATGGTTCAACCCGGCGCACAAAGCCCACGCCGACGACAAAGAAATCAAAGAAGACCGCGTTTGGTCTTTGAGCGAAGCCCAAGCCATTGCCGACGCGGTGCGCAACCAAACCGCGACGGTCACCGAAGAAAGCAAACCCAGCAGCAAAGGCAGCCCCGGTTTGTTCGACCTCACCAGCTTGCAACGCGAAGCCAACGGACGCTTTGGCTTTTCTGCCAAAACCACGTTGTCGTTGGCGCAAAGCTTGTATGAACGCCACAAAGCACTGACGTACCCGCGAACCGATTCGCGCCATTTGCCAGAAGACTATTTGCCCACGGTCAAAGACACGATGCAAATGCTGGCCAAAAGCAACATGGGCCATTTGGCGCCGTTTGCCAAAACCGCGATCGCTCAGGGCTACATCAAACCGACCAAAAAAGTGTTCGACAACACCAAGGTCAGCGATCACTTTGCCATCATCCCGACGCTGGAAGCACCCAGCGGCCTGTCCGACGCCGAACAAAAACTCTACGACTTCGTGGTGCGCCGCTTCATCGCCGTCTTCTACCCCGCAGCGCAATTCATGGACACCACACGCATCAGCCAAGTGACTGCGGCCGGCAAATCGCACCATTTCAAAACCACCGGCCGTGTGTTGATCGACCCGGGTTGGCAAGCGATTTATGGCAAGGAAGTCGACGAGGAAGAAGACAAAGAGTCAGGAAAAATCCTGGTCAAACTGGCCGCTGGCGAACAACCCAAGGTGGACGATGCCGAACCCAAAGGCTTGAAAACCCGCCCGCCGGCACGCTACACCGAAGCCACGTTGCTCGGGGCCATGGAGGGCGCAGGCAAAACCGTGGAAGACGATGAACTGCGTGAAGCCATGCAAGAAAAAGGCTTGGGCACACCGGCCACACGCTCTTCCATCATCGAAGGATTGTTGAACGAAAAATACATGCTGCGCGAAGGGCGCGAGTTGATACCCACCGCCAAGGCGTTTCAACTGATGACCTTGTTGCGTGGCTTGGGCGTGGAAGAGTTGTCTCGCGCTGATTTGACCGGCGACTGGGAATTCAAACTCTCGCAAATGGAAAAAGGCAAGTTGTCGCGCGAAGCCTTCATGAAAGACATCGCCGAGATGACCGGTCGCATGGTGAAAAAAGCCAAAGAGTACGACCGCGACACCATCCCAGGCGATTACGCCACCTTGACCACGCCTTGCCCGAATTGCGCCGGTGTGGTGAAAGAAAACTACCGGCGCTACAGCTGCATTGGCAAGCCGGGCGCGGTGGCCAAAACCAACGCAGAAGGTGAAGTCGAAGGCCCCGGCTGTGGTTTTTCGTTCGGCAAAACACCTGCTGGTCGTACCTTTGAATTGACCGAGGTCGAACAGTTTTTGAAAGACAAAAAAATCGGACCACTCGATGGCTTTCGCTCCAAAGCAGGTTGGCCCTTCACGGCTGAAATCGCACTCAAGTTCAATGAGGAGGAAAAGAACTGGAAACTTGAATTTGATTTTGGCGATGACAAGAACGCCGAGAGCGGCGAGATTGTGGAGTTTGGCGACGCTGAAAATTTAGGCGCTTGCCCCAAGTGCGGCAGCCCGGTGCATGAACATGGCTCGAACTACGTGTGCAGCAAATCCGTGCCGACCAATGCCCAGCCCACGCCCAGTTGCGATTTCAAGTCGGGACGCGTGATCTTGCAACAAGTGATTGAACACGATCAAATCCAAAAATTGCTGGCCACCGGCAAAACCGATTTGTTGGAAAAGTTTGTTTCGATGCGCACACGCCGTGCGTTCAAAGCTTATTTGACCTACGACGCGGAAGCAGGCAAAGTGAGCTTTGCGTTCGAGCCCAGCAAGTACCCCAAAAAGGGCGGCGCACCCACGACTGCCGCATTGGCCAAAGCCGCAGGCAAAACCCTGCCCGGCAAGAAAACACCTGCTGGCAAAAAGGCCGCCAAGGCGGTGAAAGAAACCAAGCCCAAAGCACCCCGCAAAGCCGCCGCAGGCAAAGCGCCCAGCGTTGCCTTGGCGGCTGTGATCGGCAACGAAGCCGTGGCCCGCACCGAGGTGATGAAAAAATTGTGGGACTACATCAAAGCCCACAACTTGCAAGACCCGAAAGACAAACGCACCATCCAATGCGACGCCAAACTCAAAACCGTGTTCGGCAAAGACAGTGTGGGCATGTTTGAGTTAGCCGGATTGATTGGGGCGCATTTGGGTTGATTTGCTCGGTAGCTTTGCTTGGCTCTTGCCGGGTTTTTATCGACTTTTATCCGCCGCGCCCGAAGCAGGCTCGGCCTCGCCGCCACGCTTGCGCAACGTCGGCCACGGCCGAACCGATTCAGGCGCCGCTCACAATCACTCTCTGTCCGGCGGAAAAATGCTGTCTCTCTTGGGGTTAAACACATGGACCAACGGGGCTTGCCATTGCATCAGCGCCGCATCTGCCACGCCTTGCGGGGTGGCAATCGGGTTGGCAAAATTTCAAGGGGTCGCAGTCATTCAACACAGTCAACACATATTCCGCGCATTGGCCTCGCAGGTCTTTGCCAATTGACAATCTGCCCAACCATCCCGTCACTGCTTGCCATCTGGAGTAAGTCCATTCACCGAAAAAACTTTGTGCTCGCCACAGTGCCGGTTTGCTCAACGCTTGCGGGGCCGCTATCCATGCAAAATCACCAGTCAATGACAACAGCCTGGGCGCGCAACCCCGGGTGGTGATCTCCATCACCCATACCCGCCCGCCTTCCACCCAACACATGCCCACATGGATGTAGGGCGACATGGTGCCCGCTTGCACAAACAGTCGCTCAAGGTAACCAATGGTGGGGCCGCCTTTGTGGTTGCGCCAAAAAAGCAGGTCGCCGGTTTTCATGTGGGGTCGGATGTCAGCGTAATCAGGCATGGGCAAGGCAAAAAAGTGAAAACCAAAGGGATCTCCGATTCTGTCTGCCAATCACTCACCTCAATGCCGGGGTTTGGGCGGCAGCGGTCGTGGTTTTTGCGCTTATTTGCACAGACCGACAAGGACCCCACGCCCAGAGACACAAGAAATCTCAGGGCATACCAACCGAATACAATCGCCGGTTGCCTTTCAATGG
Source organism: Comamonadaceae bacterium (assembly GCA_947458415.1). GTDB lineage: Bacteria > Pseudomonadota > Gammaproteobacteria > Burkholderiales > Burkholderiaceae_C > Limnohabitans. The sequence continues at coordinate 4,588 of CANGZG010000066.1, forward strand.
AGAGTTTTTGTGCTGATTTCAACCGCTTACGCCCAATCCGCCCCCGCAGCTGCACCCGCCAACGATTTGTCATCCTCTCTCATGAGCATGTTGCCGTTGGTGCTGATGTTTGTGGTGCTGTACTTCATCATGATCCGCCCGCAAATGAAGCGCCAAAAAGAGCTCAAAGCCATGCTCGATGCATTGGCCAAAGGCGACGAAGTGGTCACCACCGGCGGCATGCTTGGCAAGATTGCGCAACTGGGCGACAGCCAAATCGGTTTGGATGTGGGCAACGGTGTGGTGCTTCAGCTGCAACGCAGCGCAGTGATTCAAGTCCTGCCCAAGGGCTCCATCAAATAAGACTTTCGCCATGAACCGCTACGCCCTTTGGAAATACCTGGTCATTGCCGTCGCCGTCTTGCTCGGCAGTGTGTACACCTTGCCTAACTTTTTCGGAGAAGCGCCTGCGGTTCAAGTCTCTCCCGGGCGCAGCAGCGTCAAAGTCGATCTCGACACCCAAGGCAAGGTCGAGGAAGCATTGAAATCTGCGGGACTCACGCCTGCCTTGATGAGCCTTGAGAACAATTCGCTCAGGGTGCGTTTTGACACCACCGACGAACAACTCAAAGCCAAAGACGCCGTACAACGCGCGCTCAACCCCGACACCGACAACCCGTCTTACATCATTGCGCTCAACCTGATTGCGCGCACGCCTGCATGGCTCAGCAGTTTGCACGCCGCGCCCATGTATTTGGGGCTGGATTTGCGCGGTGGCGTGCACTTCATGTTGCAAGTGGACATGCAAGCGGCGCTGACCAAAAAAGCCGAGTCCTTGGCGGGAGACTTGCGCTCTGCTTTGCGCGAGAAAAACATTCGCCACGGCGGCATCGCCCGCAACGACCAAACGATTGAACTCGTCTTCAAAGACCCGGCGGCGGCTGACGCGGCGGCGGGCGTGATCCGTGACCAATTTCCCGAATTGCTGACCACGGTCAGCCCATTGAGCGGCGGCGACATGGGCGTCAGCGCCAAGCTCAAACCTGAAGCCGGGCGTCTGGTGCAAGACCAAGCGTTGAAACAAAACATCACCACCTTGCACAACCGCATCAACGAGTTGGGCGTGGCCGAGCCGGTGATTCAACAACAAGGGCTTGACCGCATCGTGGTGCAATTGCCAGGGGTTCAAGACACGGCCAAGGCCAAAGACATTTTGGGACGCACCGCGACGCTGGAAATTCGCTTGGTCGATGAAAGCAGCGAAGCGCGGTTGGCCGAAAACGGCAGTGGCATGGTGCCTTTCGGCACCGAAAAATACCTGGACCGAAACGGCCAAGGCGTCGTGGTCAAAAAGCAAGTCTTGCTGACAGGTGAGAACCTGACCGATGCGCAACCGGGCTTTGACAACCAAACACAAGAGGCGGCGGTGCACTTGACGCTGGACGCCAAGGGCGCGCGGATTTTCAAGGATGTCACCCGCGAGAACGTGGGCAAACGCATGGCCATTTTGCTGTTTGAAAAAGGCAAAGGTGAGGTCGTGACCGCGCCGGTGATCCGCACCGAAATCGGTGGCGGACGCGTGCAAATTTCGGGCAGCATGACCTCGATGGAAGCCACCGACACGGCGCTGCTGTTGCGCGCGGGTTCGCTGGCGGCTCCCATGGAGATCATTGAAGAGCGCACCATTGGCCCCTCGCTGGGCGCTGAAAACATCGCCAAAGGATTTGACAGCGTCACCTGGGGCTTTGTGGCGGTCACGGCGTTCATGTGCATCTATTACACGCTGTTTGGCGTCATCTCCAGCATTGCCTTGGCGGTCAATTTGTTGCTGTTGGTGGCGGTGCTGTCAATGCTGCAAGCCACTCTGACTTTGCCAGGCATGGCGGCCATGGCCTTGGTGTTGGGCATGGCGATTGACGCCAACGTGCTGATCAACGAACGTGTGCGAGAAGAGTTGCGCAACGGCGCTGCGCCGCAGACCGCGATCCACATTGGCTATGACCGTGCTTGGTCCACCATTTTGGATTCCAACGTCACCACATTGATCGCCGGCTTGGCTTTGCTGGCATTCGGCTCCGGGCCGGTGCGCGGTTTTGCCGTGGTGCATTGCTTGGGCATCCTCACCAGCATTTTTTCTGCGGTGTTTTTCTCACGCGGTTTGGTCAACCTTTGGTATGGCCGCCAAAAACGCTTGCAATCGGTATCCATTGGCACTGTGTGGCGGCCCGACAACCTGACCCAAAAAGCCATCGAACGCGCCAAGGGCGACTGACGACTGACCGACCAAGGCGTTGCTGCCGCCCCTGACGAACAAGGAACCTCGATGGAATTTTTCAAAATCAAAAGCGACATACCGTTCATGCGCCATGCGCTGATTTTCAATGCGGTGTCGTTCATCACGTTTTTTGCTGCCGTGTTTTTCTTGTTCAGCAGAGGCTTGCATTTGTCGGTCGAATTCACTGGCGGCACATTGATGGAGGTGAGTTTTTCTCAGCCTGTGGCCTTGGACCCGATGCGTGAGCGCATTGCAGCCTTGGGTTACACCGACGTCCAAGTGCAGCATTTTGGCTCTGCGCGCGAGGTGCTGATTCGCATGCCAGCGGCCAAAGGCTCGAACGCCACGGAGCAAAGCTCGCGGGTGATGGAAGCGCTGAAACAAACCGATGAACAGGCCACGCTCAAACGCACCGAGTTTGTCGGGCCGCAAGTCGGTGATGAACTGGCGATTGACGGCTTAAAAGCGCTGGCCTTCGTGGTGATTGGCATCATGATTTACTTGGCCATCCGATTTGAATGGAAGTACGCGGTCGCGGGCATCATCGCCAACTTGCACGACGTCATCATCATCTTGGGGTTTTTTGCGTATTTTCAGTGGGAGTTTTCATTGCCCGTGCTGGCGGCGGTGTTGGCCGTGCTGGGCTATTCTGTCAACGAGTCGGTGGTGATTTTTGACCGGGTGCGTGAAAACTTCCGTCGCTATCGCAAAATGAGCACGGTAGAAATCATCGACAACGCGATCACCTCCACCATCAGTCGCACCATCATCACACATGGCAGCACCCAGTTGATGGTGTTGTCCATGCTGTTGTTTGGTGGTGCCACGTTGCATTACTTTGCCTTGGCTCTGACGATTGGCATTTTGTTTGGCATTTACTCGTCGGTGTTCGTTGCCGCCGCCATTGCCATGTGGCTCGGCATTCGCAGAGAAGACTTGATCAAAACCGTGAAAAAAGACGGGCCTGACGAGGACCCGAACGACCCGAATGCAGGCGCCGTGGTTTAAGCCGTTTTGCGTCGCAATCAAAAAAGGCAGCCGAGGCTGCCTTTTTTTTCGGGGTGTGGTCGGGTCAGTGCGCTAAGCGGTCTTCGTTGTCATCACACAATTCATCCAACACCAATGCGTCGGGTTCTATGCCCGCGCTCCAAAACACCATCAACACGATGATTTTCAAGTCGTCGAGACCCACCGGGTGATCGGTCACGGCCATGGCGCGGTCAACCACGATTTCACGCATTTGCGCAGACATGATGCCCGAGGATTCCAAGAAAGTGACAAAACCCAAGCACTCTGAACCCAGGTGACGTTGTTCTGCGTCAGAGTAGACCCGCATGCTCAGCGGTGACTGCGCATAAGCCGACGGCACACGTTGGGGATGCACATGGATCAGGTCAGCGTGTTGGGCGGCGCTGTTGAGGCCAGCCAACCAAGACAAGGCTTGTTGAATTTCATCGGCGTCGAATCCTGCAGCACTGAGTTTGCGACCCAGGAGCGGCAATTCGGGACAAACGTCACCACGCCAGTAGTGTTCGTACACGTATACGAGAACATCGAACATGGCCGCAATATACCTTGTTTTGAAATCGCCTTGGCCGACGCTTTGATGCAAGGTATTTGCGGGTGTTTTCACTGGCCGTGAATGGTCCCTTCTCAATGCAAGCACTGGTACAAACCGCCTGGCATGGCAACCACACGGTTGATGTCTTGCAATTGCTGCAACGCGATCAACGCATCCTCTAATGAAAGTCCGCTGAGCAACAACACGCTGTCGAGGTGTTGAGGCTCGTGACCCAAGGCCTTGTAGACGGCTTGTTGGTTGCTGTCGGTGAATACATCCCCCTTGGCTGGTGAACCAACCCTAGGCGGCTCAGCGGTACCCCATGGCAATTCCTCCACCACGTCTTGCGCCGTTTCAACCAATTTGGCCCCTTGCCGCAGCAAGGCATGGCAACCCCTCGACAACACCGAGTGGATAGAGCCAGGAATCGCAAACACCTCTTTGCCTTGCGACACGGCCAACTCTGCAGTGATCAATGAACCGGATTTCAACGCGGCTTCCACCACCAACACGCCGTGGCTCAATCCGGCGATCAAGCGGTTACGCCGTGGGAAGTGGTGCGGCAGCGGTGGTGTGCCCGGGGCCAATTCGCTGATCACCCAACCGTGCTGCGCCACTTGCTTTGCCAAGGCATGGTGTTGGCGTGGGTACACCAAGTCCAAACCCGTGCCCACCACGGCGACCGTGGCGCATCGGTGGCTGTGCGCACTTTCCAGTGCGCCTTGGTGCGCCGCTGCATCAATGCCCATGGCCAAACCCGAAACGATGCAACAGCCTGACTGTTGCAACTGGTCGGCAAATCGGCGGGCATTTTCTTTGCCTTGCGGCGTCGGGTTGCGGCTACCGACGATGGCCACACCCTGCCGACATGCATGCTGCAATTGGCCCTGTGCAAACAACAGCCAAGGTGGTTCTTCTGTGTCACGCAACATCTGGGGATAGCGCGGATGGTCCCATGTCCAGACTTCCTGCAACACACCTTGTGGCGTTTGCTGCAACCAGGCTTCGGTGCGGTCACACACCGCCGACCATTCGGCGGGCGCGCGCAGCAAAGATTGCGCTTGGGCTTCGCTGACAAAACGCCGCAGCATGGCGATCGGCTGCTCAAACACTTGTCGCGGACCACCCAAGGCCTCGATCAGCACCTTTTGCGCGTGAAACCCCAGCAACGGCGTCATGCACAAACGCAACCAATCGCGCCAGTGGCTGCCCGCGATGCCCTCATCAACCCGTGCCGGGTTTGAAACACTGTCCATTGAAAGTCCATGTCCTGTTTGCTCAAAGCCAGCTTAAGCCGGCCATCTCTAAAGGAAGTGAACCGCGACTGGGTTTTGATGTAACCGACGCTTCCCTGCGGGCTTTTCAAAAAAGCGACAATCAGGGCATGGCTTTGCTACCCATTCTTTCTTACCCAGACCCACGGCTCCACACCGTGGCCAAACCAGTGACCGTGGTGGATGACCGCATCCGCGCACTCGCCGCGGACATGTTGGAAACCATGTACGACGCCAAAGGCGTGGGGCTCGCAGCCACCCAAGTCAATGTGCATGAACGCATGCTGGTGTTGGATGTTTCTGAAGAACGCAACCAACCCCAAGTGTTGATCAACCCTGAGCTGGTCTGGGCCAGCGATGACCGGGTCAAAAACGAAGAAGGTTGCTTGTCCGTGCCGGGCATTTTTGACGGCGTGGAGCGGCCCTCACGGGTCAAGGTTCAGGCACTCAACGAGCACGGTGCGTCCGTCATGATTGAAGCCGATGGGTTGTTGTCCATTTGCATACAACATGAAATGGACCACTTGATGGGCAAGGTGTTCGTCGAATACTTGTCCGTGCTCAAACGCATGCGCATCAAAAGCAAATTGCTCAAAGCCCAACGCGAACTCGAGCGCTGATTCATGCGCCTTGTGTTCGCCGGCACCCCGGAATTTGCCCGCGCTGCGCTCGCCGCCTTGCAAGCTGCCGGTCACGATGTGGCACTGGTCTTGACGCAACCCGATCGCCCTGCTGGGCGGGGCATGAAACTGCAAGCCTCTGCCGTCAAACAATTTGCGCTTGAACAGGGCCTGCCTGTTTGCCAACCTCACAGTTTGCGGCTTGACGGCAAATACCCTGATGACGCGTTGGCGGCTCAACAAGCCATTGCAAACGCACACGCTGACTTGATGGTGGTGGTGGCCTACGGCTTGCTCTTGCCAGCTTGGACCTTGGCCAGTGTGCCGCAAGGTTGCCTGAACATCCATGCGTCGCTGTTGCCGCGCTGGCGCGGTGCGGCACCGATCCAACGGGCGATTGAAGCCGGCGACACCCACTCAGGGGTGTGCATCATGCAAATGGACGCGGGCTTAGACACCGGGGCGGTGCTCATGCGCGAGAGCCTGCCCATCAGCGACACCGACACCAGCGCCACCCTCCACGACAAACTGTCTGCCCTTGGCGCACGGCTCATCGTCGATACCTTGACACAATTGCCACACCTGCGCGCACAAGCGCAAGCGACTGACGGCATCACCTACGCCGCGAAAATATTGAAAGACGAAGCGTTGATCGATTGGCACTTGCCTGCGCTCACTGTGTCTCAGCGCATTCGCGCGTTTGACCCGTTCCCTGGCGCACATACTTTTCATGGTTCGCATGTGTTGAAAATTTGGTCAGCCGCGCCATTGGCACAGCCGATGCACGCCGCACCCGGCACCGTGGTGCAACTGCATGCGGATGCATTTGATGTCGCCACGGGCGACATGGCGTTGCGCGTGACGCAAGTGCAACGCCCGGGAGGCAAGCGCATCCGTGCCGCCGAGTTTTTGCACGGCCAAGCGTTGTCTGTCGGCACGGTGTTGGGCACAGCCGCAGATTGATGCATGTTTTTTGACCCGTTGAATTTTCGCCATCCTGCTTTTCGCCAAGGCATGATCGACACCCTCAAAGTCGCTCCCGGCATTTGGGCTTGGGGCTTGATGACCGGCGTGGCGATGGTGCAGGCCGGCTTGGGCCCTGGCATGTCGACCTTGATGACCTTGCTGGTTTATGGCGGCAGCGCGCAATTGGCGGCCATTCCTTTGTTGGGCGTGGGTGCGCCAGCTTGGGTGATTTTGGCCACGGCGTTTTGTGTGAATTTGCGGTTTGCGGTGTTCAGTTTGCATTTA
>CANGZG010000067.1 GCA_947458415.1 Comamonadaceae bacterium
AGAGAAAACCGTTTTCGTCATAACGCATATTGTCAGGGATGCGCAATGTCGGCTTGACCATGCCGCCCGAGTCTGAATAACTCTGGTTCAGGCTGAACACATAGGCAATCACCTGCGCCACCGCGTGGTAAAGACCTTCATGGATCGGATGGTCAAGTTTGGTGGTGAAGTAAAGCGCCCTGGCCAACTCGGGGGCTTCAAACAAATACACGCCAGCCTCTTTGGCACGTTCGCGAATGCGTTGGGCGAGCTCGTCCGTGCCTTTGGCCACCAAGGTCGGCGCGCCATCCGAGTTCGGGTCATAGCTGAGCGCGACCGCGAAATGCTGCGGGTTGGTGATGACCACATCCGCGTCTTTCACGTTTTCCATCATGCGGTTGTTGGCCATTTCACGCTGACGGCGTCGAATCGTCGCCTTGACCTCGGGGCGACCTTCCGAGTTTTTCATTTCATCTTTGATTTCCTGGCGCGTCATCTTCAAGCGCTTGTTGGTTTGGTAATGCTGCAACGGCACATCAGCCAATGCAATCACAATCAAACCCATGCACATCCAAAAACAAGCGTCCAAAATCAGGTTGCCTGCATGGTGGATGGCGGTGCCCAAATCCATGCGGTTAATGGACACCAAGTCGTCGATGTGGTTGGTCACCGACATCCACAAAATCACGGAGATGAGCAAAAACTTCAATATGGCCTTGCCCAGCTCTATCACCGCTTTCATGCCAAACATCCGACCAAAGCCGGCCAAGGGATTGAGCTTGCTGAGTTTGGGCGCCATCAAGCCCACTGAAAACACCAGTCCACCACTGAGCACCGTGGACAAGACAGCGACAACCGCCAGCAAAACCATGACCGGCAATATCAAGACATAGCCATCAATGATGGATTGGAAAAATATGCCCGGCAACAACTCGGCCTTGTCCATGACCTTGCGATCAAACTGCAGTTGCGAAGAAAACAAATTGCCCAAGCGGTGAAACATGTAGTTACCCGCCAGGCTGAAAAACAAGGTGGCTGTGATCAAAATGGCCGCTGTGGGCAATTCAACCGAACGCGCCAACTGCCCTTCTTCCCGGGCTTTGGTGAGGCGTTGCGCGGTCGGTTCTTCGGTCCGTTCTGCTGAGTCGTCAGCCATCGCCTAGCCTCCCAGCAGCATGCCGCGCATCTGCCCAAATGTTTGTACCCACCACCAACTCATGCGGTTGACCATGCTGGGAATCGCTAACCACATCACGACAAAACCAGACAACAAAATGGCCGGAAAGCCCACTGAAAAAATATTCAAACTGGGCGCAGCGCGAGTGATGAAGCCCACCCCAATGTTCACAAACAACAACGTGATGACCACAGGCAAGGAGATCAGCAACGCGGCCACAAACATCATGGCGCCCCATGCCGTCATCTTGCCCAGCAAATCCTGGGTCATCAACACTTTGCCAATCGGAAACAAGGTGAACGATTCCAGCAGCAAGCCAAACACAATCAAGTGCCCGCCTATCGACAGGAAAACCAGCGTACCCAAAATATTGAAGAACTGCGACACCACCGGCACGCTGCCCATGGTGGGGTCAACCATGGTGGCCATCGACAAGCCCATGGAGCCCGACACCGCTTGACCGGCCAACACAATGGCCGCCGTGGTCAATTGCATGATCAACGCCATGGCAAAGCCAATGAACAACTGGTTGAAGATTTCCTTGAGTCCCTCTGCGGTGACCGGGTCGATGCGCGGAATCTCTAACTGCATGGACAGGAAAATCGTGAGCACCACAGCGATGGAAATGCGTATGCGCAAATTGACGGCGCGGATAGAAAAAATCGAAGAGAACGCCAAAAAAGCTGAAATGCGAAGCATGGGCCACAACAGGGCGTAAAACCTGTCGAGCAAATTGAGCATTTCAATGTTCATGCGTGTCAGCCGAACAGGCCAGGTATGCGGCCGTACAGCACTTTGGTGTAGTCCACCAAAGTGTTGATCATCCAACCGCCAAACACCGCGGCGGTCAGACCCAGTGACAACAACTTGGGGATGAAGCTCAAGGTTTGCTCATTGATGGATGTCGCCGCCTGAAACACACCAATGACCAAGCCTACCAACAGCGCGACCGCCAACATGGGCGCAGATATCAGCATCGTCATCCACAGGGCTTGTCGCCCGAGATCCACCACCATGGCTGTGTCCATATTTGCACCTCACTTGAAAATAAAACTTGACGCCAGCGAACCCATGATCAAGGTCCAGCCATCGACCAACACAAACAGCATCAACTTGAATGGCATGGAAATGATCATGGGCGAAAGCATCATCATGCCCATGGACATCAACACGCTGGCCACGATCAGGTCAATGACCACGAACGGGATGTAAATCATGAACCCGATCATGAAGGCGCTTTTGAGCTCAGAGGTCAAAAAAGCGGGCACCAGCGTGGTGAAAGGCACCTCTGCAGCGCTGGCCACTTCTTTGCGCTGCGCGATTTGCATGAACATGGCGATGTCGTCTTCGCGGGTTTGCAATGTCAAAAACTGGCGGATCGGCACCTCAGCCTTCACCAAGGCTTTTTCAAAGGGCAAGTTGCCATTCATGTAGGGGGCGACGGCATTGGTATAGACATCGTCAAACACCGGCGTCATGATGAAAAAGGTCAAGAACAATGCCAACCCGACCAGCACCGTGTTCGGCGGCGTTTGCCCCGTGCCCAGTGCTTGGCGCAAGATCGACAACACAATGATGATGCGCACAAATGAGGTCATCATCAACAACAAGGACGGCAGCAAAGTCAACACCGTCATCAAACCGAGCAATTGCAAGGTCAAACTGTACTGCTGGCCGCCCTTGCCCGAATTGACGGTCACCATGGGCAAACCTTGGGACAACGCCATGTCAGGCAACCAAAGCATGCATAAACACATGAAAGGCAGTATGAAGTGCTTAATTCGCATGGTTGACACCTGTTTCTGCGGACGAAGGGGTTGCTGCGCGCCATGCGTGCAGGGTTTGAATGTCGGTGTTGTTGACAGACAAAAGCAAGTGTTGGTCATCCACCTGAACCAACAACAACTTGTGTCGCAGGCCCATCGGATAGGCCTCTAGAATTTGGATTCGCCGTTGATTGGCAGGGAGTAAAAAGCCCTTGTTGCGACGCGACAGCCACCACAGGGCCGCCGCCAACAGCAACAAGACGAATGTCATACTGAGAGAGTACTGAGCCCAGTCATGGTTTGGCATGGTGAGCATTATCTATCCTGCGAGAGTCAAAAATGAATTTAATTCGTCAAACTGCCAAATCTCTTTTATGCAGCCTGTGCCTTGTGGTGGTGAACCCGTCTTGGGCCTCGGACTGGGTCAGCGTTGGCATGTCGGACGCGGCGGTGTATGGCATCGACCGCGCTTCCATCGAAAAAGACGGCCACACCCGCCGCGTCTGGTCCATGCTGGACTACCGTCAACCGCAAAAAAACAGTTTGGGGAAAACCTATTTGTCCAGCCGCATGCTGATGGAAATCGACTGCCAACAAAAACTCGGGCGCAGTCGCTCGCTCGCTATTTACAGCGGCGCGCACCTGAGCGGCGAGTTGTTGACCAGCGAAGGCGTCATCGCCGACTGGCAACCGGTGCCGCCCAGCTCCCCAGTGTTCACCATCATGCGTCATGTTTGTGAAAACTGATTTCACTGACCGACCCCGTTTGGCCACGTGGATCAAAGACCTGGCCAACGCTGGCGGCACGGGTGGTTTGAACTGGCATGTGCATGCAGCGCGTTCATTGCAACGGTGGTTGCCGACCCGCGAACACATCGCCTCTTTTCTCGCCCGTGTTCAGCCTGAACAAACCCATTTGTTGCTGATTGGGTGCAGCGCGGGTTGGATGCTGCCCACGCCTTGGCTGACCCGGTTTGAACGCATTGATGTGTATGACATTGACCCCTTGGTGCCTTTGCTGTTTGGCTTGCGACACGGTCGCGAGCTCAAAACCCATTCTGTGCAATTGCATTACCACCGCACTGACGCGATTGCGGGTTTACCGGTGTTGTTGAAAACGCACCCGCAAGCCTGCCTCTGGTTTGACAATGTATTGGGGCAAGTTGGCGTGCGTTTGGGCGACGAGGACATGGCAGAACGCCAACTCTCGCACATGAAACATTTGTTGACAGGTCGTGCGTGGGGCAGTTTGCACGACATGTATTCAGGGGGAATTGACCCGGCCATGGCCACCCCAGACATGGCTTGTTGCGAATGGGTCAGACTGGATGATGCGCCCGAAGAGCAATCCAAGGTGCGTGTCCATCAACAGGAACTGGCGCATCCGCAAGCCGCGCAATGGTTATTGACACGTTTGAATGCACAAGGGGTCTGGCACGACCATGCCACGCAAACAGTGTTTGCTCCCCACACCGTGACCACCTTGATGCCTTGGGCGTTCAAGCCGCATTACTGGCATTGGCTGCAAGCAGGCTGGGTCAAGCCTTGAGGTTGTAGAGCGTCAAGCCCAAGCTGTCCATGTTTTTTTGGTCGCGCTGCCGCTCCCATTTCTGCACCGCTTCCAAATCTTTTTCCTGCATGGTTTCCATCTTCATGCGCTGGTGCGTGGCTTGCAACAACACCGCTTTGGCTTGTTCGAGTTCGCGCAATGCCACTTTCAAATCGGCATCCACCCGGTCAACCAACGATTGCAATTGCAATAAAAACTGGCGACTGTTGGTGGCCTGCGCCATGGTTTGCAACTGAGACTGGGCAGCCAAAGCGCGTTGCTTGTAGTCATCAAGCAAATCGCTCATGCGCTGTCGGCTTTGTTGCAATTCCAAAACTTTGTTGCGCGCCCGCGCGGCGGCCGTTTGGGCCACTTCTTCTTCGTCTTTGGCTTTTTTGGCCAACACGGACCAGCAACTGCGAGGCTTCATGTGTCAATCGCTTTCAGGTCTGGTTGAGCAAGTCGCGCAATTGAACGCGGGTGGTGTCGTAGTCTTGGCTGATGTGCATGTCTTGGCGCAAAAACGCCACGATGCGGTCATTCAAACGGATGGCTTCATCCAGCTCGGGGTTGGAGCCGTGTTCGTAGGCGCCGACCTGAACCAAGTCGACGTTTTGCTGATAGATGGACCACAAGCGGCGCAATTTATTGGCCGATTTCAAGTCGTCGTTGCTGAGCAATGATTGCATCAAGCGCGAAATGGAACCCGTCAAATCGATGGCCGGGTAATGGGCGGCATCCGCCAATTTGCGCGACAACATCACTTGCCCGTCCAAGGAAGCGCGGGCAATGTCCACGATCGGATCAGCTGCATCGTCGCCCTCGGCCAGCACGGTGTAGATGGCAGTGATCGAGCCATGGCCATGCCTGCCCACACCACCGCGTTCAATCAAATTGGGCAACAAACCAAACACAGAGGGCGGATAACCTTTGGCGGTCGGCGGCTCGCCAATCGCCAAACCGATTTCACGCTGAGCGTGCGCGACCCGCGTCAGGCTGTCGCACAGCATCAGCACATCCTTGCCTTGGTCGCGAAAATATTCTGCGATCACATGCGTCAAATGCGTGGCCTTGAGTCGCAACACAGGCGACACATTCGCCGGGGCGGCCACCACCACCGATTTGGCCAAACCTTCTTCACCCAACGACTCTTGGATGAAGGCTTGCACTTCACGGCCACGTTCGCCGATCAAACCAATCACCACCACATCGGCTTTGGTGAATCGCGTGAGCATGCCCAGCAACACACTTTTGCCAACGCCAGACCCAGCGATCAGGCCCAAACGCTGTCCGCGTCCGAGTGTCAGCACGCCGTTGATGGCCTTGACGCCGACATCCAAAATTTTGTTGATCGGTCCGCGCTCCATCGGATTGATCGGGCGACCCAACAAACTCAATAACTCTTTGCACTCGGGCGGTGGCTTGCCGTCCAGTGGCTGACAACGGCCATCGATCACCCGACCCAACAACTCGGGGCCTAAGCTGACCAAAGATGAATTGCTGACCACGCGCACCATGTCACCCGGCCCGACACCCGTGGGTTCGGTGAACGGCATCAAAAACAAAATCTTGTCGTTGAACCCCACCACTTCAGCCTCGACCCGGTGCCCATGTCGGCCCACGACTTCACAACACGCACCCAACGGCGCCATGACGCCACGGGCTTCCAAAGTCATGCCGACCAGGCGCACCAAGGTGCCACTGCGTTGCGGTTGTGGCGTGCGCAAATGCGGCAACACGGCATCGATGTCGGTGGCGAAATCCATCATGGTTCAGGGCGCGATCTTGATCATGGAACGGATGGCATTGGCCACGCGGTTTTGTTCCTGCTCGGTGACGTAACGCACCACCATCAGCTTGTCTTCGTAACTGTTGCCCGCCAGCAATTCTGCTGGAATGACAGGTTTTTTCTTTTCCTTCTTCATGCTTTGACGCATTTTTTCCAGCGATGAATCTTCTTCCTCTGGGTCCAAGTCTTGCGCATCGACTTGATCTTGCGCCAATTTGGCCAAGCGTTCAGCTTCCAACACCGCGACTTGTGCGCGACGCGCCATTTCCTCTTCATGGCCTTTGAGCAATTCAGCCTGATGCAGTTTCTCCGCCTCGATGATTTGCAATTCTTCTTCGGTCAGCACCACCGGCTCAGGCACTGGCACAGCAGTCGGCGCAGTGTCCACGGATGCGTCAGGTGTGGAAGCTTTGGGGGCTTCCAACTGAGGCAGGGGTCTGGGTGCGTAAAAACTTGAAAACTGTTCGCGGAACGCAGAGTTCACAGCGAGTTGCGCCATCTCTTCAAGCTCTAAAGTGTTGGGCTCGCGCCTGACCATCGACATCAACATGGGTCTGACCACAAAGGCAATGAATGCCAAGCACATGATGGTGCGCAAAGCAATATTGATGAAATCAAGCATGTTCATCCTCTTCAGGGGGTGGGTCAAACGTGACGCGTTCGGGCACATCTTCGACTTGACCGTCTCGCTGCGCCAAGGGTTGACGGAAAAATGCCGACTGCTCGCGCCACAGCTCGGGCTGGTTCAACAAACGGTTGGCCATGGCTTGCAGCCTGTGCTCAATCAAATCTTCAATTTGGCTGTCGTTGACCACCAAACGCACGCTGCCCGGGTGCAAACCAGGAACAGCTTGTAACTGCATTTGTTTGATGACCTCGGCGCCCAAGTCTTCCAAACGGGCTTTGTCTTGCGGATTCAATTCCACGGTAACCGCCGACTGGCCGTGCAAATCGATTTCATCCAGACAACGTTGCACCAAACGCTCGATCGCTTGGCCCGACAAGGTCAGTTCAGCCAGCACCAGCTGTTCGCTGATGTGCAGGGCCAGTCGCTTCACGGGTTCAAACAAAGCTTGCGGGTCATTGCTGAAAGCGCGCAATGTGTCGTGGACTTGTCCCAGCAACACCAATTGCTCTTGCAACTCTGCGGTCAATGCTGTTTTTTGGGCGGCCAATGCAGCTGCCAACGCGTCGGCCGACTCGGCTTTGGCTTGCGCCTCGCCTTGGACCGTGCCTTCGCTCAAGCCTTGGGCATGGCCCAGCGATTGGCCTTGTTGCAGACCTTCATCCATGCCTTGGGCATGGCCTTGGGCCCACGCTTCTTCGCGCGCCGCAGCCAATGCCGCGGGGTCAATCACCGGCGCATCGTCGCCCAAGGGCAGGTCTGACATCCAGTCATCTGCTTCGGTGTGTTTCCACATGCATTCCGCGCCAAACACCTCGCGCTGAAGCCGCATGTCTGCATCACGCTCGGCTTGCGCTTGCAAACGGGCATTGAGCGCTGCAAGCTGTTGTGCCTGTTGCGGGTCTTCTGCCACTGCGGTACTGGCCGTGTTTGGCACAGTGTCTTGCGCGAGCGATTCAGCAACGGGTAACGCAGCTTTGCCCAACTTGCTTTCTGCTTGAAACGCTTTGGGTTTGCCAAAGGTTTCCAGCACGAAGCCGGTGTCTTCGTCCAACACCTTGGCATGTTCGGGTGTGGCCAACTGCTTGAATTTGAAAGTCGCGTAATCCAATTTGGGCACATTGGCCCAATCGAATTCACCGAAATTCGGAATCGGTTTGGAAGACGAGTTCAGCCAAGTGTCATCTAACCAATGACGCGGCTTGGCCGGTTGCGGGTCCGGATTAAACAAAGTCTGCTCCGCCCAAGATCAATTCGCCGGTGTCTGACAACTTGCGAGCCAAACGCATGATTTTCTTTTGTGCGTCTTCGACGTCTGCGACACGCACCGGGCCGCGTGCGTCCATGTCGTCCTTGAACATGCCACGCGCACGCTCTGACATGTTGTCGAGGAAACGTGCCAGCACTTCTTCGGGCGCGCCTTTCAAAGCCACCATCAATTGGTCTGGCTCGACGTTGCGCATCAACACCTGAATACCCTTGTTGTCCACGGTAGCGAGGTTGTCGAAGGTGAACATCTGGTCTTGAATTTTCAACATCAGGTCTGCATCGATTTCTTCCAAACCATCCATGACAGAGCGTTCCAAATCGGTTTTGGTTTTGTTCATGATGTCGGCGGCGGCCTTGATGCCCCCAAAACTTGACGATTTGGACGACGAGCTCTTGGCGAACTGCTGCTTCATGATTTGTTCCAACTCGGCCATGGCAGACGGTTGCACCGTGTCCATCGCAGCCACACGTTGAATGACTTCAGGTCGAACTTCAGGCGGCAAATACACCAACACGTCGGCAGCCACACTGGTTTCCAATATCGACAAAATGATCGCAATCACTTGCGGATGCTCGGTGCGGATCATTTCTGCAATGGAACGCGGATCCATCCAAGACAAAATATCCAAGCCCTTGGTGCCTTGCCCAGGCATGATGCGGTTGAGCACGGAATTGGCCTTGTCTTCGCCCAGCGCCAAGCGCATGACGCGGTCCACATAGTCCGAACCACCCAAGCCCACACTGTTTTGTTTTTTCAGCATGTCGACGAACTGGTCGAGCACCACATTCACCGCACCTTGTGACAGTGAAGACGCTTGCACCATGGCCGCGCCGAGTGCTTGCACTTCTTTGGGACTGAGGTATTTCACAATTTCAGCCGCTTGTTCTTCACCCAATAACAGCATCAGCACAGCGGCGCGTTGTGTCGAGGTCATCGCCTCCATTTCTGCGCGAAGCTCTGGGGTCCATTGGATGGTGTCGTTATCAGCCATGTCGTTTCCTTGGTAGCTTGTCAGTCATCAAGATTCAATCATGTTGCGCATGACACTGGCCACTCGGCCGGAGTTGTCAGACACAATCATTCGAATCAACGCGACTTTGTCATCATATGAGTTGGCATTGTTCAACAAATCTGCGGGGATGCTGGCTTTCTTGGGCTTGAGTTTGCCCATGCGTGCCTTGAGGTCATCCAGCGATTCGCCTTCTTCCAATTCCACTTCCTCGCCAGACTCGGCCTGCAATTCAAGTGCAGCCAGTCGTTCGGCTTCACGGGCGGCTTCTTCTTCGGCCATGCGGGCGGCTTCGGCAGCGGCGGCTTCTTCGGCCATCTCGGCCTCTTTGGACAAGGCCTCGGCAGCAAGTCGCTCGGCTTCGGCTTTGGCCTCGGCTTCTTTGCGGGCTTTTTCCTCGGCCTCTTCGCGGGCAGCACGTTCTGCCACCACCCGAGCCGCAGCTTCGGCCTCCGCGGCAGCGATGCGTTCGGTGCGCAATTTTTCGGCGGTGGCGGCTTCGGCCGCAGCCGCAGCCATGGCCGCTGCTGCAATCGCTGCAGGGTCGACTTCTGGCTTGATCAGTTTCTTGATCATCGGACGGACCACAGCCAACAAGAACAACAAGAACAACACAGCAATCACACCGCTGTTGGCCAATGAAGCCAGCGCTTCGTCTTTGTACCAAGGCACGGCATTGGGGTCAACCGGCGGTTCAAAACGTGTCGCCACCACGGTCACGACGTCACCACGTTGGTCATTGAAACCCACGGCGCCGCGCACCAATTGGTTCAAGCGGTCCAGTTCTTCCTGGGTGTAAGGAATGGTGGTGGGTGGTGGTGAACCGTCGGCGGGCTTCTCCACTTTCATGCCAGCAGGAATCGGACGCTCGTTGATTAAGACACCGACGCCGAGTTTGGAAATATTGCCCATCGCGCTCTTGGTGTGGCGCACCGCACGGTCGAGTTCGTAGTTTTTGGTGCTGCGAGCCACCACTTGCACGCCTTTTTCGCTCACGCCTTTGTTCGGGTCAGCGGGTGTGGCGTCGGTGGCGGCCGGGTTGATCGGCGGGTTGGGCGGGGTACTGCTGAGTGAACCAGGAATGCCAATCGCGTCTTTGAAGGTGTTGCGGTCTTCCACATACAACTCGGAGCGGGTTTTCGGTCCCTTGTCGCCTTGGTCAAAATCTTCGGTGGTGATTTCCTCTTGCGTGAAATCGAGTTGCAAGGTGACTTGTGCTGTCACGTTTTCAGCGCCAACAATGGGCGCGAGCAATTGCAACAAGCGAGTGCGATACAGGTCTTCCATTTGCTGCTTTTGTTGCAGCTCAGCGCCAGTCAGGCCCAGCGGCTGCGGTCCCAACATTTCGTTCATCAAAGAACCATAGTTGTCCACCACCGAGACATTCTCAGGTGCGAGGTAAGGCACGCTCGACGCCACCAACGAAATGATGGCTTGCACGTTGGCTGAAGACACTTCTTTGCCGGGGGCGCGCGTGATGATCACCGATGCTTTGGTGGGTACACGGTCGCGCACAAACACGCTTTGCTTGGGCGCGGCCAAATGCACGCGCGCATTGCGAATGCCTGCAATTTGCGAAATGGTTTTCGCCAACTCTTGCTCCATGGCGTTGTTGTAGCGAACCTGCTCCATGAACTGACTGGTGGTCATGGCGGGCATGTCTTTCAAGGTGTCCATGCCTTGCACCTCCGTGCGCGGCAACCCTTTGGAAGCCAGCAACATGCGGGCCTCTTGGTATTTGTCTGCCGGCACCATGATTTGGCCGGTGTTGTTATCGATCTCCGGCTTGAAATTGGCGGTCTTGAGGGTTTCGATGGCCAACTGTTTATCTGCCTCAGGCAGCATCATGGTGAGCGCGCGCATCGGCGGCGTTTTCATCGACATGGAGGCCAGACCAAAAGCGGCCACGACCATCAAGATGACCACGATCGGCAAGACTTTTCGCACAGTGGGTTGACGCACCAAGTCGCGGATCATGCCCATCGGGTCGGTGAGCGCAGAGCTGGTGATCGAGCGCATCGGCGCGCCGCCGGCCGTCATGGCGTTGTTGCTGCGTGCACCTGCGTCAGACTCGGTGGTCAGCGCATTCGAGGTGGTGCCAATGGGGGTATTGAGTGTTGCACTTGCGGTTGCCATGGTGTTCTCTCAGGTTAGACCGGCATGTTCATGATTTCTTCATACGCTCTG
>CANGZG010000068.1 GCA_947458415.1 Comamonadaceae bacterium
GCGTGAGTTGAAGGTCTTGGGTGAAGGTTTGGGTGGCAGGGCCGTGTCCAGGGACAGCCCACTGAACGGTCAAGGATGACAATGTTGTCAAGCCATGTTGCCAATGCCGACTGTCAGCTAGACCTACAAACGGCACACGCTGGCGAAACATCAAATCCCCAGCAAACAAAATCTTGGCATCGGGCAGATAGACCGCCAAGTCTTCCAAGGAATGCGCTGGCCCCAAGTGCATGAGTTGAAACGTCACGCCACCCAAATTCAAAGTGCGGTCAGCGGTCAGCCATTCATCGGCAAAGACCAGTTGCGTTTGTCCATCGACCCACGGTGCCAAGTCCACGCGGGACGCGGCCAAACGTGCTTGCGCAGTTTCTGAATACAGATAGTGCTTGCCCGCCGCGTGCGCCCAGATGCGAGCCCCAGCCGATTTGAAAACTTGCAAGCCGTAAATATGGTCTGCGTGAAAGTGTGTGACGATGACATCGGTCACAGGCAAGGCGGTGCGCTTCTTGATTTCTGCCAACAACTGCTTGGCCAAATCGGGCGAGCCCAAGGCATCGATCACCACCACCCTGTCTTGGGTGATGACAAAGCCAGCATTGGAGATGAAATTGCGGTTGGCCGAACTGCCCAAGGCGGCCAAACCCTGTACAAAGAAGACCTCGGGCTGCAACTCAATGGGACACACGAAACAGTTGTCGTTATTCTCAGTGGCTTGAGTTGAAGGTATCCATAAGAACGCAACCCACAAAGCCACATTCAACAACCCAAGCAGCCAGCTTTGCCGCTTGAACATCTTCGGTCAGCCCAAAGCCCGATATGCCTTCAATCCACCAGCGACATAGCGCGCATTGACATAACCCATCTGACGCAAGGAATTGGCGGACAAAGCACCACGGTTGTTGGCATTGCAATAACACAGCACAGTGGTGTTCAAGTCGGGCAACACCCCCTCGATGTTCATCTCCAACTTGCCACGACTCACGTGCAAAGAACCCGCCAAATGGTCGGCGTCATGCTCTTCCTTGTCGCGTATGTCGAGCGCCACAGCGCCCTGCCTCAAAAGTGCATCTACTTGTTCAACTGAAACACTTTGAACTTGTGCCATGGCAGCGTCTGCCAATTGTTGAAATTTTTCTGTGTAGGCCATGGTGTTATGGGTTCATTGCGCAGCAGGGTTTTCGGGAGGGGTTTTAATGGCACAGGTGCGGAAACCAAACAAGGTGTAAGGCATGCAAATGCCCACAACACCTGTAGCCAAGACGATGACACCCAGCCAAGCCCAGGGCCCAAGCACGCCAGTAGCCGCCAAGATGATCAGCGCCAATCCGGCGATGATGCGAAGAATGCGGTCGATGCCGCCAACGTTTTGATTCATGGTATTTCCTTGAAAGGTTGTGGGTCGGTTTAAGCCTTGAGCAACGCAGCGCTGACCCAACGCGCCAAGTCGGGGGCAGACATCGCCCCAAGCTGCCTGGCCACTTCACGGCCAGCCGCGAAAACTGCCAACGTGGGAATGCTTCGGATGTTGTACTTGGCCGCCAGGCCTTGTTCGTCTTCGGTATTGACCTTCACAAAGCGGGCTTTGCCTTGCATGTCTTGGCTGACCTTTTCATACGCTGGTGCCATCATGCGGCAAGGGCCACACCACGGGGCCCAAAAATCCACCACCAAGGGCAAATCGCTCTTTTTCAATTGCGCATTGAATGCAGCTTCGTTCAAGTTATCCGGTTGAGCATTCAACAAAGAGGCGTGACATTGACCGCAACTCAATTCAGCTTGCAGTTTGTCCAACGGCACGCGGTTGGTGGCGTTGCAATGCGGACATACCAAGTGGATTTTTTGAACGGTAGCGTCGGTCATGGTTTCCTCGCGACAAATCCCACCAAGGCCGACATGCCCGAGTGGCCTGCACCCTCTTGGAGGGTGGTTTCATAGGTTTCACAGACTTGAACCTCAAACCCTGCAAAGGCTTGTCGTAACAGGTCCTCGTCATACAGGTGTTCAAGCTTGGCGGGGCCACCGGTTTTATAAGTCAATTGGTTTTTACCGTAACCCTGAATCACCAAGACACCACCCGGCTTCAAACTGTCTTTGATTGTTTGAAACAGTTCTGCGCGCTCATCAGGCGTGGCAAATTGAAAAAAGATGCCTGCCACCAAGCCGTATTTCGCAGGCTGCCACTCAAACGCTTGCCACGCACAACAAGCGAAATTGACATTCACTTGGCGCTTGTCAGCCAATGCCTTTGCTTTAGCCACAGCAGGTGCGGAAAAGTCAAACGCATCGACGGTGAAGCCTTGCTGGGCCAACCAGACGCTGTTGCGTCCTTCACCGTCGGCTAACGCCAGGGCGTGACCTTGTCCCAAGCGTGCGGCTTGGGACACCAAAAACGCATTCGGCTCTTCACCAAACACGTAGTCGGGCGTGGAGAACCGTTTGTCCCACATGGCTTGGGGGTCAGCGAATCCAGTCATGTCACAGCGCGTTCAAAGGAATTTTGGCGTAAGCAATGCCGTTGTCTTCCTTGGGTGGCAACTCGCCCGCGCGGATGTTGATTTGCACCGCAGGCAGAATGAGCACCGGCATTTCCAACGTGGCATCGCGCTTGGTGCGCATCTCGACAAACTCGGCTTCGCTGATGCCGTCATGCACATGCACGTTTTTCGCCTTTTGCTCGGCGACCGTGGTCTCAAAATTCACAGGGCGGTCATTGGGCGGGTAGTCGTGGCACATGAACAAACGTGTCTCGGGCGGCAAGCTCAAAATCTTGCGGGTCGAGGCATACAAGGTTTTGGCGTCACCGCCGGGGAAGTCGCAGCGTGCGGTGCCCACATCGGGCATGAACATGGTGTCGCCCACAAACACCGCGTCGCCAAACTGGTAAGCCACACAAGCAGGGGTGTGGCCAGGCACATACATGGTGTGGCCGGTCAAGCCACCGACCTGAATGGATTCACCGTCTTTGAACAAATGGTCAAACTGTGAGCCGTCCGGCTTGAAATCGGCTTCCATGTTGAAGATGCCCTTGAACACTTTTTGTACGCCACCGATGTGGTCACCGATGGCGGTTTTGCCACCCAACTGGGCTTTGAGGTAGGGCGCAGCGCTCAGGTGGTCGGCATGCGCATGGGTTTCCAAAATCCACTCGACCTTGAGGTCGTGGGTTTTGACGAAATCAATGACTTTGTCCGCCGACAGGTGACTGGTGCGGCCAGACTTGGGGTCGTAATCCAGCACTGAGTCAATGATGGCGCAGGCAGACCCTGGTTTTTCGTAAACCACATAGGTCACGGTCCAGGTGGTGGGGTCAAACATGCCGTGAACTTGAGGATGAAAGGCAGCTTGAGTCATGTGGTTCATTCCTTTTTAAATTAGTTTTTCAATAATATATTGACAAACAAACTATTTGTCAATATACTTTTTGCATCACCACCCGAACAAGCAGGACATACCACCCATGCAAGCCGTGACCTTAGACCTTGAAAAAATGAAAACATCCGCGGCCTTGGCCTGCCGCCTGATGAAAGTCATGTCCAACCCTGACCGCTTGATGCTGCTGTGCCAGCTCTCCCAAGGCGAAAAGCGCGTGGGTGAACTCGAAGAAATGTTGGGCATTGTTCAGCCCACTTTGTCTCAGCAATTGACTGTGCTGCGTGAGGAAGAGTTGGTCACCACGCGGCGCGACGGGAAAAACATCTACTACCAAATTGCCAGCCCTCAGGCCATGGCCATCATGGCAGTGATGTACCAACAATTTTGTGGCAATGAAACAGGAGACAGCGCATGAATTTAGATTGGTTGCATTTCACACCTTGGGCGTCACTGTCAGGCGGTGTGCTGCTGGGCGTCGCCTCGGCGATGTTCATTTTGCTCAATGGCCGCATCTTGGGCATCAGCGGCATATTGGGGGGACTGCTGCCGCCCAAACTGGGCGACAGCATGTGGCGCATTGCATTCTTGGCAGGCATGTTTTGCGCCCCCGTGGTGTTCAACGCGCTCGCCCCAGCCGGCTTTGCCACCACCCCGCGGATTGACGCTGACGGGTTGAGCGTGGTGGCTGCCGGCCTGTTGGTCGGCATCGGCACCCGCTATGCCTCTGGTTGCACGAGTGGCCACGGGGTGTGTGGCTTATCTCGCTTGTCGCCACGTTCACTGGTCGCCACGATGTCTTTCATGGGCGCGGGCTTTCTCGTGGTCTATCTCGTGCGTCACATCATTTAACAAGGGGCCAACATGGTTAAAAACAGCATTCTTCACCGCGTCAGCGAATTTCTGGTCGGCCTGTTGTTCGGCTTGGGTTTGATCCTCTCGGGCATGACCGATCCGAGCAAAGTCCTGGGTTTTTTGGACCTGTTTGGGCTGTGGGATCCGTCCTTGGCACTGGTCATGGGTGGGGCGATAGCCGTGGGCTTTTTTGCGTTCACACTGGCCAAAAAACGCACCACCAATTTCTTGGGCGGCCTGCTTCGCATGCCCACCAACAACCAGATTGACAAGCCATTGGTCATCGGCAGTTTGTTGTTCGGTGCAGGTTGGGGATTGGCAGGCTTTTGTCCCGGGCCCGCCCTGGTCTCCATGGCCTCGGGTCAACCCAAAGCGCTGGTGTTTGTGTTGGCCATGTTGGTCGGCATGCTGGGCTTTGAATTGATGGACCGCTTTGTTCACGCGCCTCGCAAAGCTGTGCTGCCTTCGGTCTGATGTCATCTGCCGATCGCTGGTTACCCGGCCTGCCCATCTTGGAATGGGCACCCGAGGTGATTGCGTCTCGCTGAGTGACCAGTGACTTTGCGCTCACACCACAGCCACTTCAATCGGTGTCAGCCCTGCAATCCGCCCGACCATGGTGTCGCCAGCCACCACGGGGCCCACGCCTTCAGGTGTGCCGCTGAAAATCAAATCGCCCGGCTGTAATTCAAACAAGGTGGACAGATTAGCGATGGTTTCATTGATCGACCAAATCAAATGGCTCAGGTTGCTTTGCTGGCGAACTTGGCCATTGACTTCCAAAGAAATGTCAGCGTTCAACAATTCCCCAACGCTGACTTGAGGGTGCAACAAACCCACGGGCGCGCCGTGGTCAAACGCCTTGCCGATTTCCCACGGGCGGCCCTGCTCGCGCATTTTGATTTGCAAATC
Organism: Comamonadaceae bacterium; assembly: GCA_947458415.1. Taxonomy (GTDB): domain Bacteria; phylum Pseudomonadota; class Gammaproteobacteria; order Burkholderiales; family Burkholderiaceae_C; genus Limnohabitans. The sequence continues at coordinate 5,137 of CANGZG010000068.1, forward strand.
ACGGCGCGTCATGTCAAGCCCCACGGCATACCCATAAATATGGGAAGCAGCAGCATCCACCGCGATGTCTTTGCCACCTTTGCCCATGGCCACAACCAACTCAACCTCATAATGGAAATTGGCCGTCAATGAAGGGTAAGGAATGGACAACTTCTTGCCCGATGGCACAGCCACCACCGACTGCGCATCGCCAGGTTTGCAAAAAAAGAACGGTGGCTCCCGGTCGGGGTCAAACCCCATTTCTCGCGCATGCGCTGCATAGTTTCGTCCCACGCAATACACGCGACGTACCGGAAAAAACACATCGCTGCCGGCCACTGGCAATGCGTTGATGGTGGGGGGTTGAAACACATAGTTCATGGGTGAATTCCTTTCAAAAAATGTTTGCTTTGGCATCATCTGTGGTGGCCAAGCACTGGTCTGATCGCCAACCGTACAACCACTCCAAGGCATCGTAAAAACGCTCTGGGGAACGGCCACGCCATAAATCGTTGCGCACCAGCCTCTCCACCCCTTTGGCATGGTAGAGGCGCCCCATTTCACGCGACGACAACACAACGCGCGCGGTGCGCGCCACACGCGAACGTTGGTACAAATCAAAGGCTTGTTCAAGGGATGCGGGATGCACACGCAGCGCCTCGCCCAACGTGACGGCGTCTTCGATGGCCATGCAAGCACCTTGCGCCATGTATTGCGTGGTGGGATGCGCCGCATCGCCCAACAACGTCACGCGACCAAAACGCCATTGCGCAATCGGCTCTCTGTCAGCGGTAGCCCAGCGCTTCCAACTTTGGGGCAACTCAATCAATTGGCGTGCCTGCGCACATATGCCGTTGAAATAACTGCTCACCTCTTGTGCACTGCCTTCGGTCACGCCCCATGTTTCGGTCTGACGGCTGTGAAACGTCACCACGACGTTGTATTGCTCACCGCCACGCAACGGGTAATGCACCAAATGACAGTCGGGGCCCACCCAAATGCTCGCTGCATTCCATTGCAAGTCCATCGGAAAGTCCTGTTTGTCCACCACTGCGCGGTAAACCACATGACCCGTCACACGCGCCGGGTCGTTGACAAACTGCGCACGCACCGCTGACTTCACACCATCGGCAGCCACCAAAGCCTGACCCACATGAAAACGCCCGTGATGATCGCGCACAGTCACCGATTGCGTGTCCTGGGTGACATGCTCGACACGCGTGTCTGTCAAACATTGCACTTGTCCCGTGTGCATCGCGGCTTGATGCAAAACCTGGTGTACGTCCGTGCGGTGTATCACCGCATAAGGATTGCCAAAACGCTGTCGGAAGGCTTCGCCAGTGGGAATGCGGCCAATTTCTTTGGCATCCAATGCATCGGTCATGACCATGTGATCGGTGTAAACCGCATGATTGCGCGCTTGCTCGCCGACGCCCAATGCATCGAATGCATGGAAGGCATTCGGCCCCAATTGCATGCCCGCCCCCACCTCTCCCAATTGCGCCGATTGCTCGAGCACCGTCACCGAAAAACCTTGCCTGACCAGCGCCAAGGCCGCAGCAAACCCACCGATACCGCCGCCCGCGACCAAGATGGGTAAATGGTTTGATTGAGTCGGTGCTTGCAAATCTGTTCCCTCGGGGCAGTGACCATGCGATGGCCAAGTTGGCATGGTTCGAAGTGATTTTGTCACGACACCCAACCCTGCTCTTGCATTGGGTATGCTTGTGCGTTATCACTTTCCAAAGGCTGTGTCATGGGTTTGCTGCTGGGCTGCATTGCCGACGATTTCACCGGCGCCACCGATTTGGCCAACAACCTGGTTCGCGCAGGCATGCGGGTGGTACAGACGATTGGCGTGCCAGTTGCGCCCTTGCCCAGCGATTGCAACGCGGTCGTGATCGCTTTGAAATCCCGCACGATGTCGCCTGAACAAGCCGTGTCGCAATCACTCGCGGCCTTGCATTGGCTGCAGGCACATCACGTGCAACAGGTGTATTTCAAATACTGCTCTACTTTTGACAGCTGGTACAGCGGCGATGTCCGAGGCAACATTGGCCCGGTCACCGAGGCGCTGATGCAGGCCATGGACTGCAACTTCACCATCGCCACCCCAGCGTTTCCCGACAACCAACGCACCGTGTTCAAGGGCCATTTGTTTGTGGGTGATCAATTGTTGAGCGACAGTGGCATGAAAAACCATCCGCTCACGCCGATGACAGATGCCAACTTGGTGAATGTGTTGCAAGCCCAATGCCAACGCAAAGTCGGCTTGATCGATTACCGCTGCGTCGCCAAAGGGGCACAGGCCATCAAAGATCGCATCACTGAACTTCAGTCGCAAGAGGTCAGCATTGCAGTGGTGGATGCGTTGTCCAATGACGATTTGCTCAGACTCGGCCCTGCCCTCGCTGGCATGCCATTGGTGACTGCGGGTTCGGGTGTGGCCATTGGTTTGCCCACCAATTGGGGCATTCAACCAGCGGCTGACAGCTCAAGCTTGCCAGCGCCCCGAGGTTTGCAAGCGATTGTCAGTGGCAGCTGTTCCATCGCGACCCAAGGCCAAGTGGCGCATTTTGTGGCGCAAGGGGGTGCGGCTTACCGTTTGGACCCACTGGCTTGGCCAAGCGACACACCGCCCAAAGACATCGCAGACCATGTGGTGCAGTGGGCATTGCCACATTTGAAAACATCGCCTGTGTTGGTGTATTCCACCGCCGATGCCGAACAGGTCAAATCCGTTCAAGCGCAACGCGGCACACTTCACGCCGGTGAACACACCGAGCAAATATTGGCACTGGTGGCGCGGGGTTTGGTCCAACAAGGTGTGTCGCAATTGGTGGTGGCAGGCGGCGAAACCTCCGGCGCATGTGTGCAGGCCTTGGGTATTTCACAAATGACGATTGGCTCGCAAATTGACCCCGGCGTGCCATGGTGCTTTGCCCCCAGCCAACACGCCACCACCGACGGCATTCATCTGACGTTGAAGTCCGGAAACTTCGGCAGTGTCGATTTTTTCAGCAAAGCTTTCAAGGCATTGGCCTCGCTTCAACAACCATGAGCCACATACAACCCAACCCCAACCTGACCCGTGCCCGCGAAGACATCTGTCGCGTCGCCAAAAGTTTGTTTGACCGTGGCTATGTCCATGCGACAGCTGGCAATGTCAGCATGCGAGTGGGCGATGAATTTTTGATCACCCCCACGGATGCGTGTTTGGGTTTTTTAGACCCCAACGATTTGGCTCATGTGGATGCCAACGGCGTGCAACTCAGTGGCGCTCGCGCCAGCAAAACCTTGGCATTGCACCGTCGCATTTACAGTGCATCACATACCCTCTCCCCTCACACGCGTTGCGTGATTCACAGCCACAGCACCCACTTGGTGGCGTTGAGCTTGAAAGACACCGCGCTGCTAACCCCATGGGGGCCGGAATTGTTGGCACCCATCACACCTTACTTTGTGATGAAAGTCGGCCACGTCCCTTTGATTGCCTACCACCGGCCTGGCGACGTCGCCTCCGCTGATGCCGTGGCACAGGCGATTGAACGTTATGCCAAAGCGGGACTGGACTTGCATGCGGTCATGTTGTCCCGACTGGGCCCGAATGTCTGGCATGACAGCCCCGCACAAGCGATGGCCACCCTGGAAGAAATGGAAGAAACCGCGCGTCTGAGCTTGATGACCGATGCCACGGCGTTGACCGAAACACAGATTGAAGAACTGCGTCAAACCTTTGGCGCGCAGTGGTAAACCTGATCATTTGAAAGAAACCGTATGTTGAAATTTGCCGCGAATCTCTCTTTTTTGTACAACGAGCTGCCCTTCATGGAACGGTTCGAAGCCGCCGCCAAGGATGGTTTCAAAGGCGTGGAGTATTTGTTTCCCTATGCGTTTGGCGCACAAGAGATTGCATCAGCCCTCAAAGCCACCGGGTTGAAGCAAGTGCTGTTTAACGCACCGCCCGCGGGTCATGACCGGGACACCGCCCAACTCGCTTGGGACCAAGGCGTGAGAGGAACCACTTGTTTACCGGGCCGTGAAGACGAGTTCAAACGCGGTTTCATGCTGGCATTGGAATATGCCGATGTTTTGAAGTGCACGCAAATTCACGTCATGGCTGGCTTGGTTCCCGAAGCCTTGCGTCTGCCTACCCACAGCCCGGCATTGCTCAACACCAGCGCGCCGCACGCCGCCACCCCAGGGCCGATGCGCGACACCTATTTGCGCAATTTGCGGTGGGCCGCTGAAACCGCCGCCAGCGTGGGGCGTGACGTGTTGATCGAGCCGATCAACACCCGCGACATTCCCCATTTCTTTTTGAATCGACAAGACGATGCGCATGCCATCGTGAAAGAAATCAACCTGCCCAATTTGAAAGTGCAATTCGACCTTTACCACTGCCAAATTGTCGAAGGCGATGTGGAAAACAAATTGCGACATTACTTGCCCACAGGCCAAGTGGCCCATTTGCAAATCGCAGGCGTGCCACAGCGGCATGAACCCGACACGGGCGAATTGAATTACGAAAGACTGTTCGACACGATTGAAGCCTTGTCTGCCGAATGCGGATGGAATGGCTGGCTGGGCTGTGAATACCGCCCAGCCCTGGGAGCGGTGGCAGGTGGTACGTCGGGCGGCTTGGGTTGGTTGAAAAAGCGAACTACTTCTTGACGGCAACCGTGTCGTGGGCGTGGTAAGCCGCATCGAATGTTTTGGCTTTGCCCATGTAGTGACGGTCGATGCGCCATTCTTTCAATATCTGCAACACGAAATCAAAATCCTCGACAGACAATTCATACAACTGCCGGGTCGGAAATTCGTTGTTTGATTCCAAGGACAAAATCAGCGTCGTTAAAAACTTGGCAAGCGGTTGTGACGGATCTTTTTCAATGATTCTTTTGGCTTTTTTGATAGCACGCATGTTTTTTACACTCCATGGATTCAGATTCAAACAACCTTGTGATAACTTATCACATAAACCCCTTCCAAATATGACAGTTTCAAGCCTTGGTATTCCATTTTTCGCCCTGACATGCTTGAAATCTCGGCATTGAAAAAACGCATCCATTGCTATTCACCGAAATACCATTTCACAAACACCTGTCGCGATCAAAATCTGTCAAAATAATTACATCAAATCTTCATATTTTCTGAAAGTATTCATGAGTACCTTTGCCAACCAATTGAAGTCAGAAATCGCTCGTATCTCTAAAAAAGAAATCAAAGCCGAAAATGCAGCCCTTAAAAAAGCCTCTTCCCATTACCGGACTGAAATTGCTTCATTAAAGCGTCGCTTGTCTGCGCTTGAATCAAGTTTGTCTCGGATGGCCAAACACAGTGCGGGTTCCAAAACGGTTGAAGTCGATGAAGACGGCGAAAAATCTTTGCGTTTTCGCCCCGCTGGTTTTGCGAAACTGCGTCAAAAATTGGGTGTGACCGCCAACGAAATGGGAACCCTGCTGGGCGTCACAGGTCAATCGGTTTACAAATGGGAAAAAGGCACCGCCAGACCCCGCTCGAACCAACTCAAAGCCATTGCCACCGTGCGCAAAATGGGAAAACGCGAAGTGGCCGAGTTGCTGGCCGGTTGAACAACCCATCAACCCGGCGGTGACCTGTCAACGCTCTAACGTGAGTGACACCCCCATGCCGCCACCAATGCACAACGCAGCCAGTCCTTTTTGGGCGCCGCTGCGTTGCATTTCATGAAGCAAGGTCACCAAAATTCGGCAACCGGATGCGCCGATGGGGTGACCAATCGCGATAGCGCCGCCATTGACATTCACCCGTTTGGGGTCGATGTCCAAAGCTTGGTTGACGGCACATGCTTGCGCTGCGAAAGCTTCATTCAGTTCAAACAAATCAACGTCTGCGGCTTTCCACCCAGCCCGCTCTAAGGCTTTGCGCGATGCAGACACGGGGCCCATGCCCATGGTGGCGGGATCGAGTCCGGTGGTTGCAAATGAAGCGATTCGCGCCAACGGTTTCAAACCCAGCGATTGGGCTTTGGCCAAACGCATGACCATGACGGCCGCCGCCCCGTCGTTGATGCCGGAGGCATTGCCTGCGGTGACGCTGCCCGCTTTGTCAAACGCAGGACGCAAGCCAGCCAAGGCTTGCGCGTTGGTGTGGAGGTTGATGTATTCGTCTTGCGCAAACGGCAACGGGTCGCCTTTTTTCTGCGGCAGCA
>CANGZG010000069.1 GCA_947458415.1 Comamonadaceae bacterium
CCGGGCACTTCCACCGCCAACAGCACCCGCTTGGTGATTGACATCGACGGCGCTGCAGCAGGTACCGTGTCGCAGACCATTTGGCTCGAAGGCGTCAACTTGTCCAGCACAGACGTGGCCGTGTTGAGAACCAACGGCGTGTTGATCGCCTGACCGCAATCACCCAAACACAGGCAGCGTCTCGAATCTGCCGTTGAGTAACGAGGCGCTGTCTGCCCCCATCCACTGCTGCATGACCGTGGCATACACGCGGCGAAAGTCCACGGTGTGGGTGACATTGCCGTCGGCGTTCAACTGGCCCAAGTCGGGCGGGTCGCCATAGTGCCCGCCTTTGACCGGTTGGCCAATCAGGTACACATGGTTGGCCGTGCCGTGGTCAGTGCCGAGGCTGGTGTTTTCTGCGGGGCGACGGCCAAATTCGGAATACACCATCACGGTCACGTCTTTGTCCCGGCCAATGCGTTTCATGTCTTGCATGAAACCGGCCACGCCATCTGACACATAGGTCAGCAAACGTTGGTGCAATTCAGCTTGGTGCACATGGGTGTCGAAGGCGTTGTGACGGTAAGCCGTGTGATAGATGCGTGCAGGCAATTTCGCATGGACCATGGCCGCCACTTTGGGCAAGTCCATCGACAAAATGCCGTAGTCGATCGGCGTTTTGTAATCGTTCCACGCTTGTCGCACTTGCACCGACGCTTGCCTGGCGCTTTGCGCGACTTGTTCTAAAAATTGTTGCGATGCGTTTGACGATGCACTTGCCGCATCAGCCCCATGGTCGAGCAAGGGGCGGCTTTGGTAGAGGCCTTTGCGGCCAAAGCGTTGCGGGTCGTCAAACACCACGGGCACATGGCGCGCGGCGCGCACGGCCAAGGATTGGCGCTCGTCAATGTTGATCAAAAAATTGGGGGTGAGTTGCGGGTCGATTGCGTCTGCCAAACGCCCCAACCAACCATACGGTTCGCCGCTGTTGGGCGCGCCAGTGTGCCAATAGGCTGCGGATGTGAAATGCGAATACGACGGGTTGTCGTAACCGCAACCGTGGATCACCGCCATCTGGCCGTTTTTGTACAAACGCTCAAACCCTGCCATGCCGGGGTTGAAGCCGTGCATGTCGTCGATCTTGCGTAACTTGGCGGGACGGATGCCCAGTTGCGGGCGCAAACGGTAATAGTGGTCATTGCCATACGGCACCAAGGTGTTCAAGCCGTCATTGGCCCCTGTGAGTTCAACCACCACCAAGATGCGGTTGTCCTCAGCGGTGGTTTGCTTGGCGTGCAAGGGCAGGGCGGCGCTCAGGCTCATGGCGCTGAGGGCTTGCAGCAGTTCGCGGCGAGACAGGTTCGAGGGGTTCATGTCTTATCCCAATTGGTAGGCAGGCAACGACAAAATGACATGCAACAGGTTGCGCAACGCGTCTTCCATGTAGCTGTCAGCGTGCTTCAAATCGTTGGTGCCCAAATCTTGTGTGAGCAGGTCGATCAGTCGTTGCCGCACTGTGTCTGGCACAGGTACCGATAAAAACCGATTCAACAAATGGTCAACCGCTTGCGTTGTGGTGTGGCATGACGCTTGTCGCACCAAACCAGAGACATCGAGTTGCGCAGTGTCGCGCGGTATGGGTTTGACTTTTTCAATCGCTTTTCGCCACGCGTGGTAACTGGCCAGCCGGGTGTTGAAATCTTCATCCCGGTCGGTTTGCATCGACATGGACATCTCGCCCATGGTTTTGCCCTCGGGCTGCGTGGCGGTGGTCACGTCTAGGCCTTGCGCGAGTTTGTCGGCCACCGGCACGATTTGGTAAAGCCCATTCGGTGTGCGGTCGGGCGCCACAAAGTCGATCGGTGGGAACACCGTGTCGTAAATGACATTGGCTCTGGCGAGCAACAAGCCGGGCGTGATCCAACTGCGTCCATGCGCCCAACCCGCGACGTTAGGCGGGTAAAACAATTTCTGGCCCAGCATGTCGGTTTGCTCGTTGAAGTCGGGAATGCCTGGCACCGAACGCAAGCCCATTTTTTTGTAAGTCGAGACCAGCAATTCCACAGGCGGTTTGATGCGTGTGGCCATCGAAGCCGGGCTGTAAAAGTCTTGCGACAACAACACGGTTTCCATGAACGCTGCGATGTCGTAGCGGGATCGGCGCAGCAGTTGGCCCAGGGCTTGGTTCAAGTCGGGCGAGAGGTCTTCTCGCACAAAGTAACGGTAGAGCTTGGCCGCGATGAAGTCAGCGGTCGCGGGTTGCGCGAGCAAGATGTCAATGACTTGCACGCCATCGAAACGCCCGGTTTGACCCAGCACGGTTTTGGGGCTGTCGTCATGATGCTGGGGGTTGACGACGAACGACAGCTTGTCGTAATTCCAACCCGTGAAAGCACGCGCGGCTTCCTTGATGTCGTTCTCGCTGTAATGGCCCACGCCCATGGTGAACAACTCCATGATTTCGCGTGCAAAGTTTTCGTTGGGTGCGCCTTTGACATTCACGCCTGCGTCCAAAAAGGCCAGCATCGCCGGGTCTTTGGCCACCGCGATCAACAGGTCACGAAAATTGCCATTGGCGTGTTTTCTCAAAGTTTCGTTTTGGGCGTAGAGCTTGCGGTAGTCCCGGACTTTCTCCTCGCTGGTGGCGAAATGGCCGTGCCAAAACAAGGTGAGTTTTTCTTGAAACGGGCGCGGGGTGGTGAGCATGCGGTTGGCCCACCAATAGCCCAAGCGGTGGGTTTCCAAGCGCGAGGCACGCAGCCAGTACAGGTAACGGTCGGCCACTTGCTGCACGCGGCGGTTGCCCTCGGGTTTGACATTCACGCCCAACGACTTGCCCGTGGCTTTGGCCAAATCGGTGGCGGCAGGGCGCGAGCTCGCGAACGGCTCTAAGCCATCGTCGTGCGAGCCGGAATCGTCAAATGGCACAAACTGGTCTGGGACGCGTTGGTAACGCACCAAGGTTTGCACTGCCTGCGTCGGTGTCATGCGTGCAAATTGGGCGACCTCTTGTGGCGTCGCGCCGAAACCCGCACGTTCCAACAGATGCCGTGCTTTGTCCGGGTTCCAATCTTTGGCCGAAAGGGCGCTCAAGTCATTGGCGGGGTTGGACGCGGCGCAAACCATGCCCACTGCCAAGCAGGCGACAGTGCCCATGAAGGCTTTCACCCATGTGTGATTCAATGCGATAGTCATGCTGAAAATCATAGCGCTGCCTGAATTGACGCACTCATGAAAATCGCTAGCCGAACCCTGTTTGTTTTCGCCTGTGTGACAGCCGCCCTGTCGGTGTGGTGCCTTTGTTCGGGTTTGCCACCAAGCAATACGCCAGTTCATGGGTTAACCTCAGTCGGTGGTTTACCCGCTTTCATTCACTGATCAACCGTCCCATGAGTTCACACGCCCAAGCCATTGTGTTTGATGCCCCGCAACAGTTGTCCATCAAAACGCTGGAGGTCAAAGCGTTTGAGGCGAATGACATCGAAGTCGATGTGACATTCAGTGGCATCAGCACAGGCACTGAACGTTTGTTGTGGGACGGCACCATGCCACCGTTTCCCGGTTTGGGCTATCCCTTGGTGCCTGGCTATGAAACCGTGGGGGTGGTGCGCAAAGTGGGGGACAACGCCACGCTGTCGGTTGGTGACCATGTGTTTGTACCGGGTTCTTACACGTTCCAAGGCGTGCGAAATATTTTTGGTGGCGCCGGTTCTCGCTTGATCGTCGCGCACGACAGGGCGGTCAAAGTACAAGCCTCGCTCGGGCCCCAAGCGGTGTTGTTGGCTTTGGCCGCGACGTGTTATCACGCGATCGCTTTGGGCGGTGAGCGCCAGCCAATGGTGGTGCCAGAGTTGATCGTGGGTCACGGCGTGATGGGCCGGTTGTTGGCGCGCATCACCGTGGCATTGGGCGGGCCCGCGCCGACCGTGTGGGAAACGCAAAGCCAGCGCCAAACAGGGGCTGTCGGCTATGCGGTGGTGCATCCGGATGACGACCCGCGCAAAGATTACAAAGCCATTTATGACGTGAGCGGCGACAGCGGTTTGCTCAACGCGTTGATCATGCGACTCGCGCCGGGCGGCGAGGTGGTGCTGGCCGGTTTTTACAAGCAGGACTTGAGCTTTGCGTTTGCCCCTGCGTTCATGCGTGAGGCGCAAATCCGGGCCGCCGCCCAATGGAAAAAGCACGATTTGCAGGCGGTCACCCACATGGTGGAAACCGGGAAATTATCCTTAGAGCAGATGATCACGCATACGTATAAACTGGGCCGGGCGACTGACGCTTACCAAGTGGCTTTCTCTGACCCTTTGTGCTTGAAGATGATGCTTGACTGGTCATCCTGAACAACGAAAGACAACCAACCATGATGAAGACATTCGAGGAATTCACCGCGGCGTCGGTGGAAGAGGGTTTTGACGAAATACTTGTGCGTGAATGGCAGCCCGATCTGGTGATTGACACGCACACCCATCCTTTCGATGTCAGCGCCTTGGTGGTGCGCGGCGAATTCGCGCTGACCGTGGGCGAGAAAGTCATCACCCTCAAAGCCGGCGACCCGTTTCGACTGGCTCGCGACATTCCGCATATCGAACAATACGGCCCTGAAGGCGCGACGGTTTGGGTAGCGAGGGCCAACGCATGAACGAGCTTACCCCTTCCAAACCCAGTTTTGAGGACCGCTCGGTCAAATTCATTGGCCGTCACACCAAAGCCATTTGGCTGGCCATTGGTGTGCTGGCTGTCGTGGTCGTGGTCGTCAAAGAAGCTTGAAACTGCCCGGCTTCAGGGTTGCAATTGGCATCTTGAGTTTCATGTCTTCCAATGTGGCCACCAGCAACTCTGCCAAGAAACGGTTGCGGTCCGATTTGTCGTCTGCGGGAATGATGTACCAAGGTGCTTGGGCCGTGCTGGTCGCTGCCAAGGTTTGTTGGTAAGCCTTCATGAACGCTGGCCAGAGTTTGCGGTCTTCAAAATCGGAGGCTTGCAATTTCCACTGTTTTTGCGGGTCGTCGATGCGCGCTTGTAACCGCTTCTTTTGTTCGGCCTTGGAAATGTGCAAATAGCATTTCAACACCGTGATGCCCTCGTCATGCAACAGGGCTTCAAAGTGGCGAATATGGGCAAGCCGCTTTTCGATCTGAGCCGGTTTGAGCCAGCCTCTGACTTGCGGCACCAACACATCTTCGTAATGGCTGCGGTTGAAGATCACCATCTCGCCCAAAGCCGGCACCTTGCTGTGAATGCGCCATAAAAAATCGTGCCGTTTTTCTTCCTCGGTGGGTGCGGCAAATGCTTGCGCACGCACGCCCAGCGGACTGACATGGGTGAACACATGCCGGATCACGCCGTCCTTGCCGGCGGTGTCCATGCCTTGCAGGACCAGCAACAGGCCGCGCGACTTCGCGGCGTACAAGGTCGTTTGCAACTTGTTCAGACGCTCAAACAGTTCTTTCAGCCATTTGGCTTCGTCTGCTTTGGCCAGTTTGTCTGGCAAGCGGGTCGAGATGTCGGCCAGCACAAAACGGCCGTCGGTTTGGATTTTCCAAGGGGCAAAGGGTTTCATGGTTGACACAGTGTTTGGGATATTTTTTCGTAAGCGCTGCCAGGCTGGGGAAAAATTTTCATGGTGCCAGGTGAGGTGTTGCGCAAGATCGAGCCTTTGGCCATTTGGTCGTTGAACACCAACAACGATATTTCGCGCAACCAACCCTCTTTGCAATCGGTTTGTACCAAGGTCTTGACTGAGCGCACCCCAAACGCACCGACAGGTGTCAGGTGGTCAAACAAGGTCCAAATGCGGGGTTGGGCGTCACCGGTTCGGGTGCTTTGGTCGATGTACCACGTACCGTCCTCCTTCTCCATGAAGGGTGTCCATTCGGCATGGCAGTTCATGCATAAAACCATCAGGGCGCTGGCAAAAGCTGTTTTCATAGCCACTTTTCGTGAAAGAGAACAGTCTATCCGCTGGGACACGGCGGGAAAAGCCTCGAATTACACTGCCACCAGTTTCATTGCATTCGGGAGTTGCGCATGTCCAGTCAACGTTATTCGTCTTTGACCGAGGTGTTGTTGTCCGCTTGGCGCGAGGGCCGCCATGTGTCGGATTGGTCACAGGTGTCCCCCTTGCCGCAAACCCGCGCGCAAGGTTACGAGGTGCAAGCCGCGTTTGGCGAGGCCACCGGTCAACCCAGCATGGGCTGGAAAATCGCCGCCACCAGCCAAGCCGGTCAGCAACACATCAATGTCAGCGGTCCGTTGGCGGGGCGGCTGTTGCGCTCGCGTTGCCAGCCCGCGGGTTCAACCGTGGCTTTGGGTTCGAACCGCATGCGCGTCATGGAGCCGGAGTTCGCGTTTCGCATGGCGCAGGACGTGAAGCCGACGGGGACCACACCTTTGTCGATGGACACAGTCATGGCGCATGTCAAGGATTTGCATTTGGCCATTGAAATTCCCGACTCACGTTTCGCCCATTTTGTGCAAGCTGGCGAGGCGATGTTGTTGGCCGACTTCGCCTGTGCCCACCAATTGGTGCTGGGTGAAGCCGTGACCCATGCTTGGCGTGGCATGGACTTGAGCCAGCATGCGGTGCAAGTGCGAAACCACGGCGAACCCAAAGCCAGCGGCAGTGGCGCGAATGTATTGGGCGACCCGCGCTTGGCCTTGACCTGGTTGGCCAACGAGTTGATCAGCCATGGCATGTGCTTGCGTGAAGGCGACACTGTCATCACCGGCACCTGTGTCGTGCCCGTGGTGGTCAGCGAAGGCGATGCGATCGAGGCGGATTTCGGCGTGTTGGGTCAGATCACCGCACACTTTTCGTGAGGCTGGCCAGGGCCTTGATGATGGGTCAAAAACCCAGCCATACTGTGCGCAGAAAGTGATGCATCAACCCCAATGCAGCGGCGCTGAACACCACGTTCAACACAGACCATTGGAACCGAAACAAGACCATCAGCCAAGCCACGGTCAAGGCAGCAGCCCCCCAGTCAAACGGCCCTGAAGCGCCTTGTGGCCAACCCACGTGGCAGACAAAGAACACCGCCAAATTCAGCATGACGCCCACCACCGCGGCGGTGATGCCACTCAGCGGTACCGTGAAACGCCATTGGTTGTGCGTCATCTCGACCATCGGGCCACCCGCCAAAATGAACACGAACGAGGGCAAAAACGTGAACCAGGTGGCGACCAGCGCGCCCAAGACGCCCGAGAGCATCTGCCCATCGCCCTGCAGCACAGGCTGGGCATGGCCGCCCAGATAACCGACAAAGGTCACCACCATGATCAGCGGGCCGGGCGTGGACTCGCCCAGTGCCAAGCCATCCATCATTTGCGGGCCGCTCAACCATTGGAACGACTCGACCGCGCCTTGGTACACATATGGCAACACCGCGTAGGCACCGCCAAATGTCATCAGTGCCGCTTTGCTGAAAAAACCGCCCATGTCGAGCAAGGTGTTTGACGGGCCCCACAGCGACCAGAGCAAGCCCATCGGCAGCGCCCAGAGCAGCAACCCGGTCAACACCACCCAAACAAATCGCCGAGTCTGGAATCGCGCATGTTCAGGCAGTGGCGTGTGGTCATTGATGATGGCCGACGATTCGCCGGGCGTGGCAGCGCCGACAGCGTGGGCGGCGTTGGTTGATGCAGTTTGGACATGGCGCTTGAATGCCAACGCCAAACCGGCCGCTGCCAGCAAGATCACAGGGAAAGGGACTTGCCCTGACCACATCGCGACAAAACTCAAGCCAGCCAACAGCCACATGAAACGGCCTTGCAAGGCGCGCTTGCCCACACGATGCACCGCTTGGATGACGATGGCGACCACCGCTGGTTTGATGCTGGCAAACAGCGCGGCCATCCAAGCCAGTTGGCCATATGCGACATAAAGCCCGGACAACACCGTGATCAACACCAAAGACGGCAACACAAACAACACACCTGCCAAGATGCCGCCCGTGGTTTTGTGCATCAGCCAACCCAAATACGTGGCGAGTTGTTGTGCTTCTGGGCCGGGCAACAGCATGCAGTAATTCAAGGCATGCAAAAACCGTTTTTCAGACAACCAACCACGCTCGACCACCAAGGTCTGGTGCATGATGCTGATTTGGCCGGCAGGGCCACCGAAACTGATGAAACCCAGCTTGAACCAAAACCACAGGGCTTCGCGAAAACTGACGGTGGGTATCGGCGGGTCAGTGGGCGTCATTCGCCGATTATGCGGGGCGGAACGTTTGAACCACGCCCCAAGCAGGCCTCAAAAATCGGACAGCACCTGTTGCGTGGCTGTCAACACCGCCTCGGCTTGGCGGGTATCGATGTCGATCTCCATGCGCAGCAATTGCGCGGCGATGGTTTTGCCCAAGTTGTCGCTTCGCAAACTCGATGCCGCACCGCCATTGAGTGCGCCTCGCAAGATGAATTTCAAAGCGAGCAGGTTGGGCAAATCAAAACGCTCGACAGCGGCGTGGGGTGGCAGGGTGTGGGCTGGCCACAGGTGGGCGAAATGCAAACGCAATGCGTCTGCGGTGACATGCTCAGCCAACACCGCATAACCCAAGGGTTCCCAAGCAAACAAACCGATGTCAGCGGTGTCGGCTTTGTCGCCACTGCGTGCGTGCGCGATTTGCGACAGACGCAACTTCATGCCGCCTCCCACAGTTGAACATCCACATGGGCTTCTATGGCTTGCCGGTTGACCAGCGTGGGCCACAAACCCAGCAGTTGGCTGGCAGGCGGCATGCCATGAAAACCACCCATGTACGGCGGGCCTGACAACGCCAACCACGGGAACAAACGCGGAAATGCATCGGCATGTTGTTTGTCGCGGGTACGAATGGCCATGCGCAGCCAAATTTCATTGGCGTCGTCAGCGCCAAGCTGGCTGGCATGCGGCCCCAAGAAGGTGTTGTGCCCAAGGTATTCGATGCACAACTCATCGTGCGGCAACCGTGTTTCTTGCATTTGCAATTGCACGGCTTGGGCGACCGCTTGCGCTTTTTGCATCGCATCGGGCCAACAAAAGCCAGTGACCGCATGCCCCATCCAGCCGTTGCGGTAACCCGCCACCAGCTTGAGTTGCGCAGGTGCCGGGTGTCCGATGGCGCCACGTACTTGCACCCGGTCGTGGCCCAAATCGTGCAGTTCCAACTCGCCCATGTCGAGCACCACGTCGGGGGTGACGTAGCAGCGCGGGTTGTGCACCTCGTAAAGCAGTTGCTGGCGCACAGTGTGAAAGTTGATCCGACCACCGGTTTGAGGGGCTTTGCATAACCGGACATGTGCTTGTGCATCGACTTCAGCGATCGGAAAACCGATGTGCGACAAATCGGGAATGCGCTGCCACACGCCAGCCGAACCAAAATTGCCGCCAGCGCCTTGGCCAGAGCATTCCAGCAAATGACCGACCACCGTGCCTTGCGCCAATCGGTCCCAGTCGTCAGCCGCCCAAGCAAACTCATGGATCAACGGCCCCAAAAACAAAGCCGCGTCAGCCACACGACCGGTCAGCACAATGTCAGCACCCATGGCCAGCGCCTTGGCAATCGGTTGTGCGCCCAAGTAGACATTCGCAAACACCCATTCATCGCGTTGCGGGCCCAAGGCCGCGCCCGTGTCCATGTGCGCCAAGGTTTCGCCGCTGGCTTGCAGTTGGTCGATTTGGTCCAGCACGTTGTCGCCAGTGACCACGGCTATGCGGGCTTTCCAACCTTTGGACGCGAACAGGGTTTGCAAGGCGAGGGCAGCGGCCGTCGGGTTGAGCCCGCCCGCGTTCAGCACGAATTTCACACCGCGTGAAGACGCGGCAGGCCAGAGCTGGGTCAGCATGGGCAGCAGGTCTCGTGCATAGCCAGCGCTTGGGTCTTTTTGGCGGTCTTTTTGCAAGATGGCCAAGGTCAATTCGGCCAAATGGTCAGAGCACACATAGTTCACGTTGCCGCGTTCAATCGCGGCCAACACCGGCGACCAGTTGTCGCCGTAAAAACCCAATCCTGAGGTCAGTCGCACGCTTTTCATGGGGTACGCAAAAAGAATTGCACGGTTCGTTCAATCAATGCGTCCAAGGTCCAAGGGTTGTTAGTTTGGTCTGTTTCCTTGAACCAGGTGACGGTGTAATTGATGGCGCCCAAAATCATCAGTCGCGCGGTTTTTTCGGCGTCTGGCATCAGCGATTTGTCTGCAGTGAAGTGACCCAAGCGACCTTGCTGAATCAATTGGCTCAAGGTGTGGTGCCACAAGCCGTCGTAACGGTCTTTCAATGCAATGATGTCGCGTTTATCGCCTTGCGGCAAGTGGCGCCATTCATAAATCATGACCGCAATGAAATCGCTGCCCGGGTCATGCAAGATGCCGTAATGGGTGCGCACCAGTGCGCGAAATTCTTCGGCAGCGGTTGGCGCGTGGGCCAGCGCATCGGTGGTGATTTGCAGGCCCATTTTCAAGCCTTGTTCCATCACCGCTCGGAGGATTTCTTCTTTGTTTGCGAAATGGTAGAACGGGCTGCCAGAGCGCATGCCCACGGCGGCAGCGATGTCACGCACCGTGGTGGCCTTGAACCCTTTTTCGCGGAACAGGCGCGCAGACGCACGAACCAAAGCCTCTCGCCGATTGGCTTCGTCAGACGGCGCATGGGCTTTGCGATCGGTCATGGCGTGAGTCATGTGACTTGGCGTGCCACCAAGGGGTTAAACCTGCATGATAGGTGAACTCTTTGCAGGTATTGCATTGGCAGCGGCAGGGGTTCTTCAAACTCGCCCCGCAGCGTTGCAGAGCTGGTTGCCATGTGATGTCAGGCGACCAGCACGCCGTTGGTTCTTAACACCGCCACGTCTGTGCTGGACAAGTTGACGCCTTCGAGCCAAATGGTCTGCGACACGGTACCTGCTGCAGCGCCGTCGATGTCAATCACCAAGCGGGTGCTGTTGGCGGTGGAAGTGCCCGGTGCAATTTGTCCGGTGGTGACAGTGACCCACTGCGACAGGGTGGATGTTCCTGATGTGTAACCCGTCAACACGTTCAGGATGTCCAGTTTGTCGCCGCTGGTGCCGTTCCAAGCGCTGAAGTCTTTGATGATGTCTGTGGCGCCTGTGCCCGCGTCTGATGCGTTCCATTTGAAGAGGTCGTTGTCCAGCAATCTGTAACTGGCGCTCAAATTGGTGACGTCGGTGTTGAGCGTGGTGGAGGTGAAAGTGATGGCTGTGTTTCCCCCGATGAGGGTCGACTGCCCTGAGGACCAACCTGTCAAACTGCCGCTCGCGGTGTAGGTGACACCACTGACGGTGTTGCCAGTGGTGGCGCCAGCAGCCAAGCCAGTGAATGCAC
>CANGZG010000070.1 GCA_947458415.1 Comamonadaceae bacterium
CTCGTCCAACACCTTGGACTTGGCGATTTCCGGTGACGGTTTTTTCCCGCTGAAATCAGCCGACGGCTTTCAGGACATCTTCACGCGTAACGGCTCGTTCATGATGAACGACCAGTACAACGTGGTGAATTCGGCAGGCCAACGTTTGATGGCGGCGTCAGTCGACTCGACCGGCAAAGCCAATTTGAGTGACTTGAACGTGTTGACCATCCCGCAAAAAACCACCGGCATGGCCAAAGAAACCTCGCTGGTGCAACTGGGCTTGAACTTTCCTGCGGATGCGCAGGTGGTGACCAAGGCTTTCAACCGCAACGACCCGGCTTCTTACAACAAGAGCACCGCGTTGACCGTGTATGACAAGGGTGGCAATGGTTACTTGGCCACGGTGTATTACGCCAAAACCCAAAACGCGAGTCAAGCAGACCCCAACAACAAATGGCAAACCTATGTGTATGTCGGTGAAACGCTGGTGGCTGCGGCCTTGCAACAAGCGACGGATACCACAGGCGAGCGTTTGTATGTCAACAAATACGGACAACTCAAGCCTGAGAGCGAAGTGGGTGACTTGCTGGTCAACGCGAAAACACAAAAGTTTTCATTGAACCAGTTGACCGATTTGCGCAGCTCAGAGCCGGCCACCGTGACCGGTGGCAAAGCACCGCGCTTGAGCACCTTGGAAGGCATTGACTTCAGCACCTTGCAACCCTCTCAGTTGAAAGAATTGTTTGAAATCGATGTGGATGGCTCAGGCACACCCGTGTCAGTGGGTTTGGATCACTTGGCTGGTTTGGACATACCCGCTTTGTCAGGTACCGAGATCGCGAAAGAGTTCACCAATGTGTTGAACCGCAAATTTGGTGACGAACGTTTCTTTAACTTTGCCGGTCAGCAAACCTTCCAAATCACCGCCACCAATGCCGATGGCACATTGATTCAAAACCGCACCATCCAATTGGACGCGGACGACATGACTTACGAGCAAGTGACTGACAAGATCAACAGCCAGTTGAGTGGCAGCAGCAACGTCTTGTCTAACGTGAGTTTCAGCGACACCCCCAAGCCAGGGGAATTCAAAGGCTACACCTTGACCATCGATGGCGTGGTCGTCTCCAACCGGATTGACCTGGGCACGACCTTGAGTACCAAACCGATGGAAGATTTGGCCAGCAAATTGCAAACCCGAATTCAACTCGATTTGCAACAACGTTTGGGCTACACGACTGAAGCGGCCAGCAAGGTCACTGTGAATGTGCAAAACGGCAACGAAGTCAGGGTCAACGACGCCAATGGCGGTGTGATTTCTGATTTTTCTCTGAGCAGCATCAGTGCAGGCTCACAAAACATTGTGGCCAACCAAAAGTTTTTGACCGGTGTTGATGCCGTGGAAGTGGGTGATTACGAATCCATGACTTTGGAAATCACCAGCAGCACAGGCAGCGACACAGTGACATTGGACTTGAAAGACACCGACCCCAGTGATTTGAACGTGTTGGCGCAAGAATTACAGGACAAAACCCAGGCCAAATTGATTGAACTCGGGTGGAGCACGTTTGAGGCCTCGCAAGTCACGATTTCAGAAGACCCGGACGTGGCTGGGAAGTTGATCGTCAGTGACATCGGCGGCCATGAAATCCAGTCGTTTGCATTGACACCCCGAACCACAGGCACTACACCGTTCCCCACTGCGCCGGTATTGGCCAGCGGTGAGTCCACGATCACTTTGGCGGGCATTGATTTTGGTTCCGAGCCTGTCGATGGAGAGGGCCTGTTGAGCCATTTCTCCAGTCTCAAATTCACCACCAAAGACGCGGTGGGTTCGTTGACCACGACGATTGCGCTGACGCAAGCATCGTTCCCCAGTTTGACCGGCGTGGATCCGATTCCCAGTTACGCCACGTTTGACCCGACCAATCCGGTTCACATGGATTTGATTGCCACGGACATTCAGACGTTGCTCAGAGCCACCGCCAAGGGTGCGACGACCGAGGTGACTTGGGATACCAACACCAATGCCTTCGTGGTGACAGACACCAGCGGCAATTTCATGAGTGAGTTGACCTTGACAGCGGACACCACCAATTACCCGACCCTGCTCAAAGGTGGCAGCACGGTTCAGGTGGACGTGGTCACGGACAACGACGGCAATGTGATCACGCCCAGCTCGTACACCGTGTCCAACGTCAGTTTCCCCTTGGGAACCACCCCCAGCGGTGCCGAGTTCAATTCGTTTGACTTCAGTTTGGAAGACGGCACCACTTTGACCAATGTGGCCTTGGAAGACCTGACCTTGTCAAGCACCCCGATCAATGACTTGGCCATCCGAATCCAAGAAAAAATCCGCTCGGCGTTGAATGCGGAAGACCCCGATGTGTATGACACCGACCGTGTCAACAAAATCACCGTGACTGTCATCAACGGCAAAGATTTGAAAATCATCGATGCCAGCGGCGTGACCAACATCACAGGCTTTTCACTGAACGCGGCATCCGCCACGGCGTCCACCGTGTCCGTGGGCGGCAAGAATTTTGCGATCAGCGCATTGCCTGCTGAGAACATGATCAAAGCCAGTTATGACCCTGTCACGCAAAAATTCAACTTTGAACCGGTGTTGGGCAACAGCATCACGCTGTCTGGTTTGAATAACCAAATGGGCATCACCACGCCGTTGACCCAAGAGGTGGGCAGCGACATGTTGAGCATTTCCGGTTCACCTTCGATCACCAACAACTACATCCGTCCTTTGAAACTTCAGCGCTACGGCATGAAAGTGGAATACGACACGGTGAACGAAAAATTCATTTTCAAATCTGGCACCACGGGGGACACCTCGAGTATCAAGATCGGCAACCCGAACACGTTTGCGTCTGAGCGCTTGGGTATCGCAGCCGACGGTAACTACGAGGTCAAGCCTTCGATCCTGGCGGTGCGAGGCATCGCGTCTCAGCCTGCGGTCATGCTGGGCTCGCCTTTGGGCATCAACGCCAACAACAACTTCAGTGTCAACTTGACCAACAACAAATTCGTGGTGTCGGTCGATGATGTCAAAGGCACGGTGTATTTGGAACCCAAAGAAACTTACACGATCGATTCATTTGTGCAGGCCTTGCAAAACGGCATCAACCGCTTGGCGGGACCGCCTGACCAGCATGGCTTGACCGGTTCCATGGTGTCAGGTGTGAAAGTGGCTTATGACAAAGCCACCAACAGCTTGAAATTCACCACGGGCACTGCTTCAACCAACTCGTTCATCAAAGTCTCAGGCGACAGCCAGTGGGGCTTGGCCAACGTGGAAGGCGGTCGTGGTAACACCTCGACTTGGATCAAGCCCACGCAATACACCCAAACCGTCAACGGTGTGGAAGTGGCCATGTACATCGATGAATTCGGCAAGGAAACATTCAGCCCTGACGGCTTCAAGAACTTGCCCGAATGGTCACCGATCTTCTTGGAAAAAGGCGAATTGACCTTTGACACCTCGGGTAACTTGGTGTCACCCAAGCAAGGTTCGCAACTTGACACCGTGTTCTTGCCAGACGGTAAGGGCGCATTGACGATCAACATCAACTACTCCAAGTCAACCCAGTTTTCATCGCCTTATGCGGTGTTGTCACAGTCGCAAGACGGTGCACCTGAAGGTGACTTGGTCGGCTTGTCCATCGGCGACGATGGCTTGGTCAACGCGTCTTATTCAAACGGTGCACAGAAATCACTGGGCAAGGTGGTGTTGGTCAACTTCTCCAACCCGACCGGTTTGCGCCAGATTGGTGACACCAGTTACTACAAATCCGCGTCATCAGGTGCAGCCAAGTACGGTGAAGCCGGTTCAGCAGGCTTTGGTACGGTGCGCTCCGGTGCGACCGAACGTGCCAACGTGGATTTGACGCAAGAGTTGGTGGACTTGATCACCGAGCAGCGTAACTTCCAAGCCAATGCCAAGGCGATTGAGACCAGCACCACGCTGACCCAATCGATTATTCAAATCAGAGCGTAAAGCCCCTCCTTAGAGAATCGACATGGAACGCCTAGCCTTTAATTCTTCTGCCGCCATCACTGAAATGCGACTGGCTCGCCAGGTCTTGGCCAATGAAATGGCCAATCTGACGACCACCGGTTTCAAGCGTTCGTTTGAAGTGTCCATGAAAGCATTCAAAGCGGGCGGCGAAGGCTTTGATTCCAGCTACCAACCGCAAGCCGCGCACATGGACTTCATTCAATTGAAGCCCGGTCCGTTGATTGCCACGGGCCGCGACCTGGACATTCATTTGAACGACCACACCGTCTTGGGTGTGCAAGCCCCCAACGGTGAAACCGCTTTCACCCGTCGCGGTGATTTGCAGGTGTCGGTGGATGGCGTGCTGCAGACCGGCAATGGCCACCCGGTCATGGGCGACGGCAACACACCGATCAGCGTGCCCCCAGATTTGAAGGTCACCATTTCGGACGATGGCGGCGTGTATGTCACCAATCCTTCGCAGCCTGGCATCCAAAACGCAGAATTAGTCGCTACTTTGATGCTGCGCGATGCCAGTCAAACCCCGTTGACACGGCGCGAAGACGGTTTGTTCAAAGCCCATGACAAACCCTCTGGCTCGGATTTTGCTTCTGGTCCTTTGAAGGTGTCGGTAATGTCACAGGCGCTGGAGGGCAGCAATGTCAACCCGCAAGAAGCCATGGTCAAACTGATTGAGCAGGCCCGCATGTTTGAGCAACAGGTGCGGATGGTGAAGTCCAGCCATGACAACGACCAAGCCGGGGCCAGCATGATGAAGTTGAACAGTTGATGCCAGCAGACACAGACAGATTGATGATTTGAAAAACAGGGGTTAGACGATGGATGCAGCTTTATGGGTTTCCAAGACCGGCTTGGATGCGCAGCAGACGCGCATGAACGTCATTTCGAACAACTTGGCCAACGTCTCGACCACGGGTTTCAAGCGCGATCGCGCGGTGTTTGAAGATTTGCTCTACCAAAACATTCGCCAAGCAGGCGGACAAACCACAGCCAACACCCAGTCGCCCACCGGTTTGATGCTGGGCACAGGTACCAAAGTGGTGGCCACGGAGAAATTGCACATCCAAGGCAATTTGATCAACAGCCAAAACCCCTTGGATGTCGCCATCATGGGCGATGGCTTTTTTCAAATTCAGCAACAAGACGGCACGATTGCCTACACCCGCGATGGTGCGTTCAAGCTGACCGGCACCGGACAGTTGGTCACATCGACCGGCTTTTTTCTGGAACCCAATGTCACCATCCCAGGCAACGCGTCTTCATTGACGATTGGCCGCGACGGCACCGTGTCGGTGGAGTTGGTCGGTGGCCAGGGCCAGCAGGTGCTGGGTCAAATTCAGATTGCCAAGTTCATCAACCCGAGTGGTTTGAAGCCCTTGGGCAACAACTTGCTGGCCGCCACCGCCGCCAGCGGTCCGGTGCAGTTGCTGCAGCCGGGCACCGTGGGTGCAGGTGTGTTGAACCAAGGGTCGCTCGAAGCTTCCAACGTGAACGTGGTGGAGGAAATGGTCAACATGATCGAAACCCAGCGCGCTTACGAAATCAACTCCAAATCGATCGAAGCGGTCGACGGCATGTTGAAGTACCTGAACCAAAACCTCTGATCCAACGCATCACTGACACCATGAAAAACATCCTCTCTTTATTGGCCGTGGTCGTTGGGTTGCAAGCTTGCGCCCATCCAGACCCGATGTTGCCTGCGCTGACCTCGTCACCCGATTTCGCGCCGGTTTACCCCTTGGTGCAAGACCAAACCAAACCTGCCACAGGTGGCATTTACGGCAATCGCCAAAGCGATGCTTGGTTTGGCCGAGGCCGCAATTACCAAGTCGGCGACCTGATCACGGTCATCCTCAACGAGTCCACGCAAGCGGCGCGCAGCCAAGGCACAGACATCAGCAAAGATGCATCGAACACGGCATTACCCACTTCATTCAGCAAATTCATTGGAGGAGTAGGTGCAAACAGCCCGATCACTGGCATTGACTTGAACAAATCCACCACCAAAAGCACAGGCAAAGGCTCGGCAGACCAACAGGCCAGTTTGACAGGCTCGATCACCGTCACCGTGATTGAAGTGTTGGCGAATGGCAATTTGGCGGTGCGTGGCGAGAAAAAACTCGGCCTGTCCGAAGGTACCGAAGTGATTCAAGTCGCTGGCGTGATCCGTCCGCAAGACGTGGGCCCCAATGGCACGGTCAATTCATTGCGTTTGGCCAATGCACAAATTGCCTACCGTGGGTCCGGCGACTTGGCCAGTGCCAGCAAACCCGGCTGGGGCACCTCCGCTTTGATGAAATTCTGGCCCTTTTAATTCTTCAACAGGTTGAACTGACATGACACATTCGTGGTTGACATCCAGCTGTTTGGCTTTGGCGTGTACCTTGGCGACGCCTGCATGGGCAGACCGCGTCAAAGATTTGGCCACAGTGGCTGCCCAACGCTCGAACCAGTTGATTGGTTTTGGTTTGGTGGTCGGTTTGCAAGGCACGGGTGACGATGCATCCGTGCCATTCACCACGCAAAGCATGAAAGCCATGCTGGCCCAAATGGGGGTGCGGATCGATGGCCCCATGTCAGACTTTGAACAAGTCACATCAGCCAGCCGTATCGACATCAAAAATGCGGCCGCTGTGATGGTGACCGCAGACTTGCCCGGCTTTGCCAAGCCAGGTCAACGCATTGACGTCAACATTTCCGCGATTGGCAAAGCCACCAATTTGCGTGGCGGTAACCTGATCTTGACCGCTTTGCGCGGTGTCGATGGCGAAATTTACGCATTGGCCCAAGGTGCTTTGACCGCGACGGGCATCGATGCCGGTGCGGCCGGCTCCAAAGTGGCGATTGGTGTGCCCACTGCCGCACGCATTCCTGCAGGCGCCATTGTCGAGCGCATGGTCGAGACGCCATTCGAAAAAGCCGAGCATCTGATTTTGAATTTGCGTGACAACGATTTCTCCACGAGCAGCGCCATGGTCGCCGCGATCAATTCAAAATTTGGTGGTGATGTGGCGCAAGCCATCGACGGCACATCGATATCGGTACGAGCACCCCAAGACTTGAATCAACGCGTGTCATTCATGGGCATGTTGGAAAACATCGAGGTCACACCTGCTGAACCGAATGCGCGCGTGGTCATCAATTCGCGCACTGGCACCGTGGTCATCAACCGGGCGGTGCGTGTCACTGCCGCGGCGGTGTCCCATGGAACGATTTCGGTGGCCATCACCGCCACCAACGATGTGTCGCAACCGAATGCGTTGGGTCAAGGTCAAACCACACCGGTACAAAACGCGGATGTGGCGGTCACCGAGCCGAAAAACCCGATGTTCTTGTTCAAGCCAGGCGTGGACTTGCGTGAAATCGTCGACGCGGTCAACCAAATCGGTGCCACACCGTCGTCGCTGATTGCGATTTTGGAAGCCTTGAAAAGCTCAGGCAGTTTGCGCGCTGAACTCATCATCATTTGATGCACTGACCATGGCTGACATCACCAACCCCAGTTCCACCGCAGCCAAGTCCTATTCGGACTTTGGTGCGTTGGGCGAATTGCGCGGCAAAGCCCAGCGCAATGACAAAACGGCGTTGCGTGAATCGGCCGAGCAATTCGAAGCCCTGTTCATTCAGATGATGCTCAAGTCCATGCGCGAAGCATCCAGCGTGATGAAAAGTGATTTGTTTCAGTCCAATGCATTAGAAACATTTGAAGGCATGTACGACAAGGAACTGTCCATGTCCATGGCCAAGCGCAACGCGCTGGGGTTTGCCGATGTGGTGGTCAAGCAATTGAGCCAACAGCAGTCTGCGCCCAGCACCGCTGAGCTGCTGGCATTGCGCCAAAAAGCGGGCAGCTTGCTGCCAGCGGGCATGCCATTGAACCAACCGCAGCTGCCCATGCGTTTGACAAGCCCGGAGCAACCCGCCATGCCGCTGCCCAAGCAGACCTTGAAGCCGTTGCCCATGAACAAAACCATGTCATTGTCACCCGTGAGGAATGAACCATGAGTGACATGCTTGGTATCAGCAGCTCCGCTGTCGCCGCTTATCAACGTGCTTTGGGCACGGTCAGTAACAACATTGCCAACGTCAGCACCGAAGGGTATTCGCGTCAGCAATCCACACTGACACAAAGTGCGCCGTCCAAACACGCCAACATGTATTTGGGCACGGGTGTGCTGTTCACCGCAGTCAAGCGCGCGTTTGACACGTTTGCCGAATCCAATTTGCGCAACAGCAATACCGACTTGGCCACCCAAGAACCCATGGTGAATTACACCCAGCGTGTGATGGACATCATGGGCGACAAGAGCGTGGGATTGAGTTCTGCGCTCGATACCTTTTTTGACGCAGCCCGCAGTTTGTCAGTCGACCCGGCGTCCACGGTGATGCGCACCAGTTTCATCCGCTCATCCGAAGGGGTGGGTTCCCGCTTTGCCGAGTTATCGGGTCAATTGAATTTGGTATTGACCGAAACCAAACAAGCGTTGGAGAGTGCGGCCAACCAAATCAATACCTTGACCGAGCAATTGGCCTTGGTGAACCAACAATTGACCAAGTCACCTACCTTGGATGGCCAATCGTCTGAATTGCTTGATCGCCGTGATTTGCTGTTGCGGCAAATCTCAGAATTTGCACGCATCAAAACCAGCTTCACCTCCAACGGCATTGTGTCTGTGAGTTTGGGCACCACCATGAAGCAAAGCTTGGTGGTCGATGGGTTGAAATCGCGACCGATCGGCTTTGATCCGAACTCAGTGAGCAAACTCGATTTGGTGCTTGACCCCTATGGCAACACCGAGCCTTTGTCCGGCACCAGTGGCGGCACCATGGGCGGGCTCAATACCTTCATCAGCCAAGTGTTGGAACCCGCGCAAAAGGGTTTGGACTTTTTGGCCAAATCTTTTGTCGATGAAGTCAACACCATTCAGCGTTCAGGCATTGATGGTTACGGACATTTGGGTGTGGATTTGTTGCGCATTGACGACAAGGCACCAACAGCCGCTGAAGGCATTCGCGTGTTGCTGCAAGACCCCTTGCGCATCACCACCGGCGGTTTGTTTCGGGTCACAGAAAACCCCAACAACGCCAGCGATGTCAGAGCGCGTGTGGATTTTCTGGCCAGCACCATGCCGCCTGGCATCAGCAACCCATTGCTGTCAAACAACCCGTTCACCAACAACCCTTTGAAAGTTGAAGTCGGCGGTGGCCGATTGTTTGCCCCGGTGACCACTTTGGCAGCGGGCATGGAAAACACGACGATTTATTTGGACAGCGTCAAGCCTGGACAGCAATTGCACGTGATGACCCGTGACGGTCGCCAGTTGATTGGTGTGCCATTGAGCGAGGACGAAAAATTCCAGATGCTCAACACCGACAACGGCTTTAACCCAGCGCTGACCTACAGTGATGCGTATTTGAACCAATCGGGCGAAAAAGGTTATCGCGGTGCCAATGTGTTTTATGGCACCAAAGCCAGCGTGTTGTATGAGCAGCAGTTTGACAAGTTGGGGCAACCCGACAAAGCCACGCCCACCGCTGCCACTTTGAAGAGTGGTCGTGTGATTCCCGTCTCGTCTTCCACCGATTTGGTGGTCATCCCAGAAGGGGCGATCAAACTCAACGACGAGGCCTTGGGTGAGTTGAAATTGGCAGCCGGTGAGCAACTCGGCCCACAGCTGGTCGCTGATTGGTTGAATGCAGGCATTGATGCACATCCTTCGTTTTCATCCGACCAGTCTGAATTGATGTCAGATTTGTCCGAAAGCGCAGACAGTCTTGAGTTGAAAAATGCCGACCTGTTTTCAGACCTGGGTGGCGTGATTCAAATCGGTGACGAACAAATTTATTACAGCGGAAAAACCACCAACGCCGACGGCAAAACCACGGTGTTGACAGGATTGGTGCGCGGTTTCAATGACACCGTGGTCAGCAAGCATTTGTCCACCGATGTGGTCAAGGCCAATGACCTGAAATACGCGGAAGTCTTCAACGAGATCCGCATTCCTGCCGCCTCACTCGACTTTCACAAAGAAATGACGGTCAATGGTGTGGTGGTGGGTAAATTGCCCACGGGCGGCAAAGTGCCAGCCCAGTACAAAGATTTGCTGTCATTCGTGCAAGCGCTTCAATCGAAAAGCGAAGCCACCGGCGTCAATGCCCGTTTGGCTGACAACGGCGATTTGATATTGGAAAACTTGCCTGGCCGTGAAGGCGAAACCATCGCGCTGGGCCCCTATGACGATGCTGGTAAACCTGCCAATGCTTTGAATTTGAATTTGAGTGAAGGCTCTAATTTGTTCCACGGCATGGTGCGCTTGACACGCCGCTTGGGCGACCCAGAGAAATCAGACATCCGTTTGTCGTTTGGTGAATACGGACCATCGGATGCACGCAAAACCGGAAGCCCGTTTGATTTGAGTTTGATGGGTTTCAGAACGGCTGCGTATGTGGAAGGCAAAGTACCCGACGACTTGATGGTGTTCGTCACAGGCCAAGGCAAAGCCACGATCGCAGCCAGTTTTGAAGGACAGCCGATCGACCCCAAAGACAAATTGCGCGACCAAAATTTACAGATCAAGTTCATCGAGCCTGACCGCTATGTGATCATCGATGGTGCCACCGGTACCGAATTGGCTAACCGCTATTACGACAACACCGTGCTCGACCCGGTCATTGAATACCAAGGCTTGTCAGTCAAGTTTTCACGTGCGCCCGATGTAGGCGATGTGTTCGCGGTGGATGGCAACCATGACGGCATCGGTAACAACGAAAACATGTTGGTCATGGCCGATTTGGCGCAGAAAAAAGTCATTGGCAACAAGACCCTCGCCGAAAGCTACATCGATCAGGTGAACAACGTCGGCAATGCCGCTCAACAAGCCAAGATCACGCAACAAGCATTGACCGTGGTGAACGAGCAAGCCCAAAGTGCACGCGACAAGGTTTCGGGCGTGAACTTGGATGACGAAGCAGCAGATTTGATTCGTTTTCAGCAAGCCTACCAAGCCGCTGCCAAAGCATTGCAAATTTCGGGTCAGTTGTTTGACTCCATTGTGCAAATCCGTTGATAAGGAGATGACACCATGGTCATGAAAGTTTCTACCAGCATGTTTTTTGACCGCGCCAGTTCGCAACTGGGCAATGTGCAAGGCAGTCTGGCCAAAACACAAGAGCAGTTGTCCACGGGCAAGCAAATCACCAAACCCAGCGATGCGCCAGACAAAGCGTCATTGGTGACCCGCTTGGAGTCTGAAATTGCCCGCCAAAAAA
>CANGZG010000071.1 GCA_947458415.1 Comamonadaceae bacterium
AAAGCCACGCACCACGGTGGGCTGGAAGGGTTTGATCAACGACCCTTATTTGGATGAGAGTTTTCGCATTGACGAAGGCTTGCGTATCGCGCGTCAGTTGCTGATTGAAATCAACCGCAGCGGCGTGCCCGCTGGCAGTGAATTTTTGGACGTGATTTCTCCGCAATACATCGGGGACCTGATCAGCTGGGGCGCCATCGGTGCGCGCACCACCGAAAGCCAAGTGCATCGCGAATTGGCGTCTGGTTTATCGGCACCCATCGGTTTCAAAAACGGCACAGACGGCAACATCAAAATCGCGACCGACGCGATCCAAGCGGCGGCCCGCGGTCACCACTTTTTGTCGGTGCACAAAAACGGACAAGTGGCGATTGTGCAAACCCAAGGCAACCCAGATTGCCACGTGATTTTGCGCGGGGGTAAAACACCCAACTACGATGCAGCGAGCGTGGCGGCGGCTTGCAAAGAACTCGAAGCAGCCAAATTGCCTGCCAGCCTGATGGTGGACTGCAGCCATGCCAACAGCAGCAAGCAGCATGAACGCCAGTTGGATGTGGCCAAAGACATCGCGGGTCAAATCTCAGGCGGTTCACACAAGGTGTTCGGCGTGATGGTAGAGAGCCATTTGCAACCCGGCGCGCAAAAATTCACGCCCGGCAAAGACAAGGTCGAAGGCTTGGTCTATGGGCAAAGCATCACCGATGCCTGCTTGGCTTGGGATGATTCGCTTGAGGTGCTGAAAGTGTTGGACGCTGGTATCAAAGCCAGACGCAAAGCGAAAACATAACCACCGGGCAGGCTCAATGCTGTAAGGCGTTGAGTAATGTTTGGTGGATGCCACCAAAGCCGCCGTTGCTCATGCAGACGATGTGATCGCCTGGCAGGACCGCCGACTTGATTTGCGCCACCAACTCATCGATGGACGCAGCGGTACGCGCCCGTTCACCCATGGGCGACAGCGCATCGGCGGCATCCCAATCGAGACCGGCGGTGTGACAAAAGGCCAAATCTGCCAACGCCAAACTCCAAGGCAACTGCGATTTCATGGCGCCCAATTTCATGGTGTTGCTGCGCGGTTCAAACACGGCCAACAGGCGTCCTTCGGGAACGCGGCGGCGCAACCCATCCAAGGTGGTGCGAATGGCCGTTGGGTGGTGTGCGAAATCGTCATACACCCGAATGGCTTGTGCCCCGCTGCCCACGGTGCCGCGCAACTCCATGCGACGCCGCACATTCTCGAACCTTGCCAACGCTTTGGCGGCTTGCGCCGGTGACACGCCAACATGTTGGGCTGCGGCGATCGCGGCCAGCGCGTTCATCTGGTTGTGCACGCCAGTGAGTGACCACTGAACTTGCGCCACGGGCTGTCCTGCTTGCAGCACTTCAAACGCATGCGGTTCACCTGTGGCCTGCCAATTTCCGGTGTGGCCAAACCGGTCCACTTGGCTCCAGTGCCCCAGGCTCAACACACGTTTCAAACTGTCTTGCTCGGCATTGACGACCAAACAACCGCTGGCGGGCACGGTGCGCACCAAGTGGTGAAATTGCCGCTCGATCGAGGCCAAGTCATCGAAAATATCGGCATGGTCGAATTCGAGGTTGTTCAACACGGCAGTGCGTGGCCGGTAATGAACAAATTTGCTGCGTTTGTCAAAAAATGCGGTGTCGTACTCGTCGGCCTCGATCACAAACAGCGGGCGGGGTTGGCCCAAGGCCTGTTGACCCAGTCTGGCTGAAACACCGAAATTCAAAGGCATGCCGCCAATCAAAAAACCCGGCGTCAATCCGGCTTGTTCCAGCACCCATGCCAGCATGGCGGTGGTGGTGGTTTTGCCATGGGTTCCGGCGACCGCCAACACATGCCGAGATTGTCCGGGCGCATGAAGCACATGGTCGCTCAGCCACTGTGGTCCGCTGGTGTAAGGCACACTGGCTTCCAGAATGGCTTCCATCAGGGGATATCGCGGGGCACCGTCGGGCAGGCGGGCACGAGACACGACATTGCCGATCACATACATGTCGGGCTTCAATGCCATTTGCTCGACGCCATAGCCTTCGATCAATTCGATGCCCAAAGCGCGCAACTGATCGCTCATCGGTGGGTAAACGCCAGCGTCACAACCGGTGACGCGGTGACCGGCTTCGCGGGCCAGGGCGGCCAGACCGCCCATGAAGGTGCCGCAAATGCCTAGTATGTGTATGTGCATGGATTGGCATTGTAGAAGTGCCCTGATGCCAGCCAAGGCTTTGGCCGGGCAGAGGATGGAGGGCCTGCGCCAGCAAGGTCACAATCGCCACCATGCACAGCGACACCAAATGGGAAATTGCCGCCACTGCCGCTCGCTTGGTGGTCGAGGAGGGCTTGGAGTTCGGACCAGCCAAACACCGCGCCCTCAAAGAACTTGGCCTGCCCGCCCGCCAGGCTTTGCCAGACAACGACATGGTTGAGAGCGAAGTCATCGACTATTTGCAACTGTTTTGCGCTGACACCCAGCCAAGCGAATTGCGGGCGCTGCGTCGCTTGGCGCTGGCATGGATGGAGCGACTTTGCGCGTTTCGCCCGCATTTGACTGGCGCAGTGTGGCGCGGCACGGCCACGCGTTTGTCAGACATCGCCATCCAATTGTTTTGCGATGACAGCAAACAAGCTGAACTTGCGTTGCTCGACCAAGGCGTGCGTTTCGATGTTCGCGCGGTCCATGGTTTTCGCGGGGAAACTGTGGACGCGCTGAGCATCCACAGCCATTGCCCAGAACTGAATGAAAACATTGGTGTGCATTTGATGGTGTATGACCATGACGATTTGCGCGGTGCATTGCTGCCCGACAAGCAAGGAAGGACTTGGCGCGGCGACATCAACGCGGTTCGGCAACTGGTGGACAATGCCGCATGAACCTTGAAACACCTCCCACGAAAGTCGCCCACAGTCGGCGCACATTCATGTCTGTGGCGGCTGGCGCGTTGGTGACCGGGCTGGCCGTGGCTTGGTGGCGTCAGCGCAGTGAGGCCTTGCCTGAGGCCACGCTTGCCGCCTTGTGGGCCGCTGAGTTCGAGCAACCCGACGGTTCGCCCTTGGCCTTGGCCCAGTTCAAAGGCCAGCCGCTGGTGGTCAATTTTTGGGCCACTTGGTGTACCCCGTGCGTTGAAGAAATGCCGTTATTGAACGCCTTTTATCAACAAAATAAGTCTAAAAGCTGGCAAGTACTTGGATTGGCGATAGATCAGCCCAGTGCGGTCAAGCGTTTTCTGGGTCAGTATCCAGTAGAATACCCGGTTGGCATGGCGGGCCTGAATGGCACGGCGTTGATGACCGAGTTGGGCAATTTGCAAGGTGGTTTGCCTTTCACATTGGTCATCGATGCACAGCAAGGGCTGCGGATGAGAAAACTCGGCAAACTCTCCGAAGATGACATACGTTCTTGGGTTTGACTTCACTTGCTTTTGCCCAAGACCCTGAATTGGTGTAAATTAGCGTCTTGTTAACAGCAATTGACTGCAAGTTATATGGATTTAAGAAAACTTAAAACTTTGATCGACTTGGTTTCCGAGTCCAATGTGTCCGAATTGGAGATCACCGAGGCCGAGGGCAAAGTCCGCATCGTCAAAGGCCCGGTCGGTGGGCCAGTTGTCATGGCCGCACCCGTGGCGGTGGCTGCGCCAGCGGCACCCGTGGCGGCGGCAGCGACAACGGCACCCATGGCTGCCGCGCCAGCCGAAGCGCCAGTCGCCAGCGGCCATGTCGTCAAATCGCCCATGGTGGGCACGTTCTACACCGCCTCCAGTCCCGAAGCCAAACCGTTTGTGCAGGTCGGCAGCGTGGTCAAAGAAGGCGAAACCATTTGCATCATCGAGGCCATGAAAATCCTCAACGAAATTGAAGCCGATAAAAGCGGTACCGTGACCCGCGTGTTGGTGGACAACGGCCAAGCCGTTGAGTACGGTCAACCCCTGTTCATGATTGAGTGACCCCCGGACATGTTTAAAAAGATATTGATCGCCAACCGGGGCGAAATTGCACTGCGCATCCAACGCGCCTGCAAAGAACTCGGTGTCGAAGCCGTGGTGGTGTATTCCGAAGCTGACCGTGATGCCAAATACGTCAAATTGGCAGAGGAAGCGGTCTGCATTGGGCCAGCGGCTTCAGCGCAAAGTTACTTGAACATGCCCGCCATCATTTCTGCGGCCGAGGTCACTGATGCGCAGGCGATCCACCCCGGTTACGGGTTCTTGAGCGAGAACGCTGATTTCGCAGAGCGGGTGGAAAAAAGCGGGTTCGTCTTCATTGGGCCCACGCCCGATTCGATTCGCATGATGGGCGACAAAGTATCGGCCAAACAAGCCATGATCAAAGCGGGCGTGCCTTGCGTGCCCGGTTCTGACGGAGAATTGCCAGACGACCCCGCGCAAATCCGACGCATTGGCAAAGCCGTGGGTTACCCGGTCATCATCAAAGCCGCAGGGGGTGGTGGTGGTCGCGGCATGCGGGTGGTGCACAACGAAGCCGCATTGATCCACGCGGTACAAACCACCAAAGCCGAGGCGGGCGCAGCCTTTGGCAACCCGGCGGTGTACATGGAGAAGTTTTTACAAAACCCCAGGCACATCGAGATTCAAATATTGGCAGACAACTTCAAGAACGCCATTTACTTGGGCGAGCGTGATTGCTCTATGCAGCGACGCCACCAAAAAGTCATTGAAGAGGCACCGGCCCCGGGCATCGCGCGCAAATTGATTGAGCGCATCGGTGAACGCTGTGTGGCAGCCTGCAAAAAAATGGGTTACCGAGGCGCAGGCACCTTCGAGTTCTTGTACGAGAACGGCGAGTTTTATTTCATTGAAATGAACACCCGTGTTCAAGTGGAACACCCGGTCACCGAATTCATCACCGGTGTTGACATCGTCAAAACCCAAATCATGACGGCCTCGGGCATGAAGTTGCCCTATACCCAGCGGCAAATCGAGATCAAAGGCCATGCGATTGAATGCCGCGTGAACGCCGAAGACCCGTTCAAATTCACCCCTTCACCCGGGCGCATCACCATGTGGCATCCACCGGGGGGGCCTGGTGTGCGCGTGGATTCACATGTCTACACCAATTACTTTGTGCCCTCCAACTATGACTCGATGATCGGGAAAATCATCGTGCATGGCGACACCCGCGAGCATGCGTTGGCGCGCATGCGCACGGCCTTGGGCGAGACCGTGGTCGAAGGCATCAGCACCAACATCGCCTTGCACAAGGCCATGATGAATGACCCGGGATTCATCAGCGGTGGCACCAATATCCATTACCTCGAAGAATGGTTGGCGGTTCGTCAAGCCTGATGGTTGAACTGCATTTGCATTGCCCGCAGCACGAGGTGGAAACCATCAGCGATGCCTTGATGGCTTTGGATGCACTCAGCGTGTCGGTCGAAGACGCTGACGCCCACACCGACCAAGAACAAGCTTTATTTGGCGAACCGGGCATGCCCCCGCCTGCGGCTGGTTGGGCCCGTTCGCAAGTGGTGGCTTTGTTCGCCAGTGAAGCGGCTGCACAAGAAGCAGGCCAATTGTTGGTGCTGCAGCCCTTTTTTCAAGACGCCGAACTCAAAGGCATGCAGACCTTGTCAGAACAAGATTGGGTGCGACTGACGCAATCCCAATTTGAACCCGTCCCGATCACGGACACATTTTGGGTGGTGCCGAGTTGGCACGAACCACCCGCGCAAGCAGATTGGGTGCTTCGCTTAGACCCGGGTTTGGCATTTGGCACGGGCACACACCCCACGACCCGCATGTGTCTGCGTTGGATCGCCATGCACCCGCCGCAAGGGCAACGTGTGTTGGACTATGGGTGTGGCTCAGGCATTTTGGCGATCGGCGCGGCGATGCTGGGTGCTGCAAACGTGGACGCGGTGGACATCGATCCGGATGCGTTGGTCGCCACCCAAGCGAATGCCCGTCACAACCAAGTACAGGTGAACACTGGACCGCCCTCGCTGGCCAGTGGCACGTACCCGCTGGTGGTGGCCAATATCTTGGCAGCGCCTCTCAAAGTGTTGGCACCTTTGTTGTGTGCCCACGTGGCGGTTGGTGGTCAGTTGTTGCTGGCCGGTATTTTGTCGCGCCAGACCGAAGAAATTGTGCAGGCCTACCAACCGTTTGTGGCATTGAAAGTGGCCGATGAACAAGATGGTTGGGTGTTGATGCACGGTCAGCGCCACTGACACCTCAACCGACCCAGCGTTTCAAACCCATGGCTTTCGTCACCCTTTGCCCCCAATGCCAAACTGGCTTCTCGGTGCAACCGGAGCATTTCAGCACGGCTGACGGTTGGGTGCGTTGCAGCCGTTGTGCCCATGTGTTTCAGATCGACCAGCACTTGTTTGAGATGGACGACCCCCAGCCCTTGCCGGAACTGGTGCAGCCGTTGTCTCGGCCGTCGGCCGCGTCTGCAGACACGCCACTGAGTGTGTCTGAACCAGCCTCACATGGTTGGGCCGGGTTTTGGCTGGGCGTGTCGCTGGTGGTCTTGGCATGCCAGTGGGCAGTGCACCAGCGCCATGCGATCGCAGGCCGTGTGCCCGAATTGTTTCCCCTCCTGCAGTGGTTATGCCAGCCTGTGTCGTGTGAAGTGCATTTGCCGATGGACCCAGACCAAGTGTCATTGGAAGCCAGCAGTTTCAAAAAAGCAGGCGAACATGCATTCGTCTTCGAAGGGGTGGTGAGAAATTTGGGCGACTCTGTGTTGACGCCACCCGCATTAGAGCTGACATTGAACGCCGCTGGCCGCGATCTGGTGCGCAAAGTCATCATGCCTTCAGAGTTGGGCTTGACCGAGCCTTTGCGTCCTCGCGGCAACCATGCGTTTTCTCTCAGCTTCAGTCTTGACCCCGCCTTGTCTCCGACAATCGATGGCTTCAAGGCCTTGCTTTTTTACCCTTAATTTTTCAGATCGGATGTACCCATGGCAGTTGTGATTTGTGGATCGTTGGCGTTTGACACCATCATGCATTTTGAGGGCCGTTTCAAAGAGCAAATACTGCCTGAGCAATTGCATATTTTGAATGTCTCATTTCTGGTGCCGCGTTTGCAACGGGAGTTTGGCGGATGCGCAGGCAACATCGCTTATGGCTTGAAGTTGCTGGGTGGTCAACCGCTGCCCATGGCAACCTTGGGCAACGATGGCGAAACCTATTTCAACCGGCTCAAGCATTTGGGCATCGCGACCGATTTCGTGAAAATGGTCGCCGATGATTACACCGCACAGGCCATGATCATGACCGATTTGGACAACAACCAAATCACTGCGTTTCATCCCGGCGCCATGATGCAAGCGCACATCACGCAGGTACAAGCCCGTGCTGACATCAGTTTGGGCATCGTCTCGCCCGATGGCCGCGATGCCATGCTGCAGCACGCCGAGCAATTTGCAGCCGCTGGCATCCCGTTTGTGTTTGATCCCGGCCAAGGCTTGCCCATGTTCGACGGCGACACATTGCGCCATTTCATCGGGTTGGCCACTTGGGTGACGGTGAATGACTACGAAGGAAAAATGCTGTCAGACCGAACCGGTTGGGACAGTGCCACCATTTCAACCAAAGTCAAAGGCTTGGTCGTGACCTTGGGCGAAAAAGGTTGCGAGGTGTGGCAACAAGGTCAGATGCAATGGGTGCAACCGGTCAAAGCCGAGGCGGTGGTGGACCCCACGGGCTGTGGCGATGCGTGGCGAAGTGCATTGCTGTTTGGGTTGGATCAAGGATGGGATTTGATCCGTTGCGCAGAATTGGGTAACCAAGTGGGCGCCAAAAAAATTGCCTCA
Organism: Comamonadaceae bacterium; assembly: GCA_947458415.1. GTDB lineage: Bacteria > Pseudomonadota > Gammaproteobacteria > Burkholderiales > Burkholderiaceae_C > Limnohabitans. The sequence goes on from CANGZG010000071.1 coordinate 7,805, forward strand.
CGCGGGCCTCAAAATTACACGCTGACATAAAAAAACCCGGTGCGATCAGACACCGGGTTGTAGGCGAACATCAAGCGCCTTTTCAGGGCTTGCTGGCCGTTGGAAACGGCCAAGCTGCTTGCGGGTTCAATGTGGTTTGAGCCACATGTGCAACCGCATGGGTTGCAGGACTTGCAAGCGGTTTTTTGACCGCAGGCTTGGCAGCAGGTTTGGCGGCTGGCTTGGCTGCCGGCTTCTTGGCTGCTGCTGGCTTGCTGCTACTTACTTTTTTTTTAGCAGCGGCTTTTTTGGCTGCTGGCTTTTTAGCCGCAGCTTTTTTCTTGGCCGCTGGCTTTTTGGCTGCGGCTTTTTTGGCTGCTGGCTTTTTAGCTGCAGGTTTTTTCTTCGCTGCTGGCTTTTTGGCCGCTACTTTTTTGGCTGCTGGCTTTTTAGCTGCAGGTTTTTTCTTCGCTGCTGGCTTTTTGGCTGCTACTTTTTTGGCGACAGGCTTTTTAGCTGCAGGCTTTTTCTTGGCTGCTGGCTTTTTGGCTGCGGCTTTTTTAGCGACAGGTTTCTTGGCAGCAGCTTTTTTTGCTGCCGGTTTTTTTGCTGCTGGTTTTTTTGCAGCGGATTTTTTTGCAGTTGCCATTAGATACTCTCCTAGATCAAGATCTTAGATCGTTGGTTCAAAACACTTGGCCTTCGCAGCCCAAGTGATTCATGGTGCTGAACCAAAGTTCAACACCATGAACACGGTGTGTCCTCATCCCGAAAAACGCAACGACTGAAAATGGTTGCAGTTGACGGGCAGAACAAAAAGTCATGTCAGTTTCAATCCCAGGACAGCGCGCCGCCGGTCTGGTATTCGATGACGCGGGTCTCAAAAAAGTTACGTTCTTTTTTGAGGTCAATCATTTCGCTCATCCAAGGAAAAGGGTTTTCCTCATGCGGGAACAGGGCTTCAAGGCCAATTTGGGTGGCTCGGCGGTTGGCAATGTAGCGTAAATAGCCTTTGAACATGGAAGCGTTCATGCCCAGCACACCGCGTGGCATGGTGTCTTCGGCATAGCGGTATTCCAATTCGACTGCTTTGTGAAACAGTTCGTTGATCTCCGCTTTGAAATCGGCTGTCCACAGGTGCGGGTTTTCCAATTTGATTTGGTTGATCAGGTCAATGCCGAAATTGCAATGCATCGACTCGTCACGCAAGATGTACTGGTATTGCTCGGCTGCACCGGTCATTTTGTTCTGGCGGCCAAGTGCCAGGATTTGGGTGAAGCCCACATAAAAGAACAAACCTTCCATGAGGCAGGCAAACACGATCAGCGACTTCAACAGGGTCTGGTCGGTTTCAATCGTGCCCGTGTGGAAGTTGGGGTCCATGATGGCTTCAATGAATGGGATCAGGAACTCATCCTTGTCGCGGATGGAGGTCACTTCTTGGTAGGCATTGAAGATTTCGCTCTCGTCCAAACCCAGTGATTCGACAATGTATTGGTAAGCGTGCGTGTGGATGGCTTCTTCGAAGGCTTGGCGCAACAGAAATTGACGGCATTCTGGCGCGGTGATGTGGCGGTAAGTGCCCAGCACGATGTTGTTGGCGGCCAAAGAATCCGCCGTGACAAAAAAACCAAGGTTGCGTTTGATGATGCGGCGCTCGTCTTCAGTCAAACCGTTGGGGTCTTTCCACAAAGCGATGTCGCGGGTCATGTTGACTTCTTGCGGCATCCAGTGGTTGGCGCATGTGGCCAAATATTTTTCCCAAGCCCATTTGTACTTGAAAGGCACCAGTTGGTTGACGTCGGTTTGCCCGTTGATGATGCGTTTGTCGGCGGCATTGACACGGCGACCAGAGGGAGCGGCAGCGGAAGTGAAAGCCCGTGAACCGCTGGCAGGCAGGGGTTCTGTGCGCACTGCGCCGTCGTTGAGAACGCGTGACGTGAGTGCCAATACAGGGGAGGGTGAAGAATGCAGGTGACTGTTCAAGTCACTGACAGGGGCCCCGATGGGCGATGTGGGTTTGACTTCTTCTTCCCAGGTCAACATAAAGGTAATTCCATTCTTAGGATTATGGGCGCATGATTGTGAAACGCAAAGGATTCATTCACAACTGCACCAAAATTTGTTGTTGAATTGCAATTCATTCGACCACTGCAATCACGCAGTGGTCGAATCCGTTACTGACATGCTTCGCAGGTTGGGTCATCGACACCGCAAAACTTGACATCGGTGGCCGGTGAAGCCGACAGGATTTGCGAACGCGCTGCTGCCGCTGCCAATTCCATGGCGCTCAAACCGGGCGCGCCACCGCCTGACGACACGGCATTGTGTGAGCCAGCCTGAACCGTGGACTTCTCGATTTGGGTGGCACTGGTGGTGCGCAGGTAGTAAGTGGTCTTGAGGCCACGCAACCAAGCGAGTTTGTAAGTCTCGTCAAGCTTCTTGCCAGACGCACCCGCCATGTAGATGTTGAGCGATTGCGCTTGGTCAATCCATTTTTGTCGACGGGCAGCTGCCTCGACCAACCAGTGTGTTTCCACTTCGAACGCGGTGGCATACATGTCTTTGAGGTCTTGCGGCACGCGGTCAATCGGGCGCAACGAACCGTCAAAGTGTTTGAGGTCCATGACCATGACGTCATCCCACAGGCCCAAGCGCTTGAGGTCGCGCACCAAGTAGGAATTGATGATGGTGAATTCGCCCGACAAGTTGGATTTGACCGAGAGGTTGCCAAAGCAAGGCTCGATGGACGCGTCAACACCAACGATGTTGGAAATGGTGGCGGTGGGTGCAATCGCGACGCAATTGGAATTGCGCATGCCGTCCACCGCGATTTTGCGGCGCAACGCGTCCCAGTCGAGGGTGGCACTGCGGTCTACTTCGATGTAGCCACCGCGAGATTTCTCCAGCAGATTGAGGGTGTCCAAGGGCAGGATGCCTTGGTCCCACAAGGAGCCTTGGTAGGTGGAGTAACGGCCACGCTCGCGGGCCAGTTCGGTGGACGCCCAGTAAGCGTAATAGCAAATGGCTTCCATCGATTTGTCTGCGAAATCCACGGCGGCCTGCGAGGCGTAGGGGATGTGTTGCTCGTACAAACTGTCTTGGAACGCCATGATGCCCAGCCCCACGGGACGGTGGCGCAAGTTGGAGTCGCGCGCTTTTTTCACAGCGTAATAGTTGATGTCGATCACGTTGTCGAGCATGCGCATCGCCGTGGTGATGGTTTTCTTGAGCTTGTCGTGGTCGAGCTCTTTGCCGTTGGGGCCTTGCTTGAGGTGGCGCACCAAGTTGACCGAGCCCAAATTGCACACAGCCGTTTCGGTGTCGCTGGTGTTCAACGTGATCTCAGTGCACAGGTTGGATGAATGCACCACGCCGCTGTGTTGTTGCGGTGAGCGCACGTTGCACGCGTCTTTGAAAGTGAT
>CANGZG010000072.1 GCA_947458415.1 Comamonadaceae bacterium
ACAAAACCGTCGCGGTCTTTGTCCCAAGGGCGGGAAGCGGTTTTCGGGTCGTCATTGCGGGTGGACAAGGCGCGCATGGCGGCGAAACCACCCAAACCCAGTGGAGAAATGGTGGCCTCTGAGCCGCCTGCCACCATGACATCGGCATCGCCGTATTCGATGATGCGACCGGCCTCGCCAATGCTGTGCAAACCCGTGCTGCAAGCGGTGGCAATCGCCAGGTTGGGGCCCTTGAAACCACAGCGCATGGACAGGTGACCAGAAATCATGTTGATGATGCTGGCGGGCACAAAAAACGGGGAAATGCGGCGAGGGCCACGCGCCATCAGTTCGTCGCGCATGTTTTCGATCAGCGGCAAGCCACCAATGCCTGAACCGATCAAGCAACCGATGCGGTGCGACAACTCTTCGTCCAATGCATCGCCAACGGGCAGTCCCGCATCGGCCACGGCCTGCAATCCCGCCGCCACACCCAAGTGGATGAAGCGGTCCATGGTGCGGGCATCCTTGGGCGAGATGTATTCGTCAAGGTTGAAGTTTTTGACCTCGCCCGCAAAATGGCAGGCGAAGCCCGACGCATCAAAATGGGTGATGGTGTCTATGCCGGATTGACCAGCCAGTATTTGCTTCCAGGAAGCTTGAGCCGTGTTTCCCACAGGAGACACACAGCCCAAGCCTGTCACGACAACGCGACGACGACTCATGGGGAACCTCTGCGTCAGGCCTTTTTGTGGCTCAGCGCGTAATCGATGGCGTTTTGTACGGTCGTGATTTTTTCCGCGTCTTCGTCAGGAATTTCAATACCGAATTCGTCTTCCAAAGCCATGACCAGCTCTACGGTATCCAACGAGTCTGCACCCAGATCAGCCACAAAAGCTTTTTCTGATGTGACCTGGGACTCTTCCACGCCAAGTTGTTCGGCAATGATTTTTTTGACTCGTGCTTCAATATCGCTCATGTTTCCCTCAAAGGGTTGTGGTTAGAAGTCCGCGATTTTAGCCGCGCGGACGAAACGGCTTGCTACTGGCTTATACCAAGGCCCTCAAGCCATGTACATGCCGCCATTGACGTGCAATTCCTGTCCTGTGATGTAAGCGGCCCCGCTGCCGGCCAAAAATGCCACGGCCTGCGCCACGTCATCTGGCTGCCCCAAGTGGCCCAGCGGGATTTGGGCCAGCAAGGCTTTTTGTTGTTCCTCGGGCAGTCCCGCGGTCATGTCTGTGTCGATGAACCCGGGGGCCACACAGTTGACCGTGATGCCACGGCTGCCCAGTTCTTTGGCCAATGCCCGGGTCATGCCCGCCACACCGGCTTTGGCCGCGGCGTAATTCGCTTGCCCGGGGTTGCCGGAGGCACCGACGACGCTGGTGATGTTGATGATGCGGCCAAACCGCTGTTTCATCATGGGGCGCATCACTGCGCGGCACAACCGGAACACGGCCTTGAGGTTGGTGTCGCTGACATCGTCCCAATCGCTGTCTTTCATGCGCATGGCCAAGGTGTCGCGGGTGATGCCCGCGTTGTTCACCAGCACATGCAAGCCACCGTTTTGCTCGACCAAGCGGTCAACCACGGCTTGCAATTGGTCCACATCGTTGACTTGCAGCACCACACCTTGGCAACCGGGAAATGCCGCCAACGCCTGTGAAATGCGGGCGGCGCCGTCTTCACTGGTGGCCGTGCCGCAAACGCGAAAACCGTGGCGAGCCAAATGCAAGGCAATCGCAGCACCAATGCCGCGAGACGCGCCAGTGACCAAAGCGGTCTGAGGAGAATCGGTTTGTGTTCCCATGGTCAGGTCTTTAAAAATTCGAAGGTGTCAGCCAAAGTGGCGGGGTCAAACAAGGCATGCGACTGCAGGTCCGGCGAAATCCGCTTGACCATGCCTGCCAGCACTTTGCCGGGACCGCACTCGACCACATGGCTGACGCCGAGTTGTTGCATGCGTTGCACGGTTTCCACCCAACGCACGGGGCCAAACGCTTGTCGAAATAACGCATCCCGAATGCGCTCAGGGTCGGTTTCTTGCGCGACATCAATGTTGTTGATGACCGGAATGTGGGGCGGGTTGAGCACCATGTCTTGCAGGTGGCTGCGCAATCGCTGCGCGGCAGGCGCCATCAGGGCGCAATGAAAGGGTGCCGACACCGGCAAGGGCAACGTGCGTTTGGCACCTGCGGCTTTAAGCAATTCACAGGCTTTGTCAACCGCTTGCTTGCTGCCGGAAATGACGGTTTGCCCCGGGTCATTGAAATTGGCCGCTTGCACCACTTCACCGCTGTCAGCAGGAAATTGTGCTTGTGCTTGCGCGCAAATGTCCACCACCTGCGCCGCAGGCAACCCCAGGATGGCGGCCATGGCGCCAGCGCCGACGGCCACCGCGTCTTGCATGGCTTGTGCACGCAAACGTACCAAAGGAACCGCTTGAGCCAATGTCAACACCCCACTGGCCACGAGCGCAGAGTATTCACCCAACGAATGCCCGGCCACAAATGACGGGGTGGCACCGCCCTCGGCCGTCCACACCCGGTAAGCCGCGACGGCAGCCACCAACATCACCGGTTGCGTATGGGTGGTCAAGGCCAAGACTTCTTTCGGGCCCTCGTGAATCAGTTGCCCCAAGTCTTCTCCCAACGCCTCGCTGGCTTCTTCCAACACGGACTCGACCACAGGGTGGTCATTCCATGCATCGAGCATGCCCACCGATTGGGAGCCTTGACCGGGAAACACAAAAGCAAATGTTGTCATGACTGTCTGTATTGATATCAATAGCGCAAAAGGACCGAGCCCCAGGCAAAGCCGCCACCCACGCCTTCGAGCATGACCAGTTGACCCGGTTGGATTTGCCCGCCGCGCACCCCTTTGTCCAATGCCAGCGGAATCGAGGCCGCCGAGGTGTTGCCGTGGTCGGCCACCGTCAACAGCACTTTGTCTAGGGAGAGTTTCAATTTTTTGGCGGTGCTTTGAATGATGCGGATATTGGCTTGGTGCGGTACCAACCAATCGAGGTCGCTGTCTTGTAAGCCTGCTTTGGCCAGCACGGCTCGGGCGGTGTCTTCCAACACGCCCACAGCCAGTTTGAACACGCCTTGGCCGTCCATTTTCAACACCGGGTCACCCAAAATCTCGCCACCTTGCACGTGTCCTGGCACACACAGCAGACCGACATGCTTGCCGTCAGCGTGAATGTCTGTTGCCAAAATGCCGGGTTGCTCGGAAGCCTCCAGCACCACGGCGCCAGCGCCATCGCCAAACAACACGCAGGTCGTGCGGTCGTTGAAATCGAGCAAGCGAGAGAACACCTCCGCGCCCACCACCAACGCCCGTTTGGCATTGCCAGCACGCAGCATGGCGTCAGCCACGCTCAACGCATAAATGAAACCCGCACACACCGCTTGCACGTCAAACGCCGGGGAACCAGCGATGCCCATCGCTTGGGGGCTGAGTTGCGCCAGTTTGTGTTGCAAGATGCAAGCGGTCGAGGGAAACACCATGTCGGGGGTGGAGGTCGCCACGATCACCAAATCGATGTCTTGCGGGCCGAGTTGCGCCGCCGACAGGGCTTGTTTGCAAGCTTCAAAGGCCAAATCGCTGCTGAAGACGCCGGTCGCGGCGAAATGTCTGGCACCAATGCCAGTGCGCTCCACAATCCATTCGTCGGACGTCTCCACGCCTTTGGCGGCCAATTCGGCCACCAGATCGGCATTGCTGAGTCGGCGCGGCGGCAAGTAACTGCCAGTGCCAACAATACGGGAATACACACTCATGCGGGGTCAGTGATAGGGGTCAAAGGCGGCGCTGCTGACAGCAAAGGGGCAGCGTGGGCCAATTGGGACCGCACCCGCGCCAACAAATCATGGTCGGCCGCATCATACGCCCGCTGCAAGGCGGTCAAAAACGCCAATTCGTCTGCCGATCCATGGCTTTTGAACACCAACCCCTGCAAGCCAAGCAAAGCCGCGCCATTGTGGCGGCGATGGTCAACCAGCTTTTTAAAGCCAAATAACGCTGGATAAGCCAAAATACCTGCAATTGACGTATAGATATTGCGAGAAAAGCTCTTTTTAAGAAAGTCCGAGATCATGGCAGCCAGGCCTTCGCTGGCCTTGAGCGCGACATTGCCCACAAAACCGTCACACACCACGATGTCGGTGGTGCCTTTGAAAATGTCATTGCCCTCGACATTGCCATGAAAATTCAGATCGCCGGCGTTAGCAGCAGATCGCAACAGTTCGCTGGTTTTTTTGATGTTTTCGTTGCCTTTGATGGCTTCTTCGCCAATGTTCAACAAGCCGACACTGGGTTTGGCGATGCCGGTCAGCACCGACACCAGGGCGGAACCCATCAAGGCGAACTGCAACAAATGTTCTGGCGTGGAGTCGACATTGGCACCCAAGTCGAGCATGGTGGTGCCGCCGCCTTTGGCGTTGGGCATTTGCCCAGCGATGGCAGGCCGGTCAATGCCTTCCAAGGTTTTGAGCACATAGCGTGCGATCGCCATCAAAGCGCCCGTGTTGCCAGCAGATACGGCCACATCGGCATGTCCATCGCGAACCTGCTCGATCGCCACCCGCATGGACGAGTCTTTTTTGCGGCGCAATGCCACTTCGACGGGGTCGTCCATCTCGACCACCTCGCTGGCTGATACCAGTTGGGCACGGGGATGGGAAAAATGGGAGAGGGAGTGCGGCAAACCCACCAGCAACAGTTTGGCATTCGGGTTGCGGTCCAGAAATGCACGACAGGCTGGCAACGTGACCTGGGGTCCGTGGTCTCCGCCCATGCAGTCGACAGCAACAGTCACCATGACAAATGAAGCTGGTTACAGGACAAACACATGGGGGCCATCAAGCAAAAGGCCCGCGACAGAATCACTGTGACGGGCCTTGAGGCTGAAGCAATGTCAGGCTTCAGACTTGGTTTTCAGCACTTTTCGGCCACGGTAAAAACCGGTCGGGCTGATGTGGTGACGCAAATGCACTTCACCGGTGGTGGGTTCAACCGCCAAGCCGGGCACATTCAACGCATTGTGTGAACGGTGCATGCCTCTTTTGGAGGGGGATTTTTTGTTTTGCTGGACAGCCATGACAGGCTCCTGAATATCGTTGGTTCAAATGGATGGCCAAAACGGATGCATCACCCTGGGGCCAAAGAATCGAAGATTATAGCCTTAAGCGCCTCCCGGGGCTGTCCTCACGGCTTGGGCAGTTTCAGCCCCGCCAATGCCGCAAACGGGTGGGGCAAGTCGTCGCCCAAAGCCGCGCTGGGCGGCGGCTGGCAATCGCCATGGCTCACGATCAACGGCATGGCCAGCAGCAACTCGTCTTCCAGCAGGTTCAAAGCGTCAAATTCAATGGAAATGGCCAGCAAATCTTCCTCGCAAGTGTCGTCTTCGGCCAAAGCGGTGGCTTCGTCGGCGACAAAGCGAAACCAGCGGTCGACGGCCAACGGCACCGCCATGGGCTCCAAACAGCGTTGGCAGCGTTGCGTCAAGGTCAGTGAGGCTTGCAATTGCAGCCAGTGTTGCAGCCTGGCGCCATTGCCCCGGGTTTGGCCCAGCAGTGACCAATCGCAAAGTGGCGTCGACGCGCTCGCCGCATCGGGCTCGCAGGCGGCTTGCACGCGCGGCAAACCGGACAAGGGGGTTTGCCAATGGCCAGCGCTGCCGCTTTCGGCAAATCGCGGCATGTCCAACGCGCCTGTGTTCCATTCGTTTGTCATGCAAGCCAGTGTAAGAGAATGGGCTCAATGAACATGGCTCCCTTTGACCGGCCCTTGATTTTGGGCTCCACGTCGGTTTACCGCCGCGAATTGTTAGAACGTTTGCGACTGCCGTTTGACGTGGTTGCCCCCCATGTGGATGAAACGCCGCAGCCGAATGAAAGTCCGCCAGCCTTGGCCGAGCGACTGGCCATGGCCAAAGCGCTCGCGGTGGCCAAGTTGCATCCCCGCGCGGTGGTGATTGGCTCAGACCAAGTTGCCGATTTGGACGGCGAACCTTTGGGCAAACCCGGCAACCATGCGCGTGCCGTGCTGCAACTTCAGCGCATGCGAGGTCGCACGGTCATTTTTCAAACCGCTGTGGCTGTGGTGTGTCTGGAGACGGGGTTTGCCGAGCAAGCGCTGGCCCCTGTCCATGTGCGCTTCAGGCTGATGTCAGACCACGCCATCGAAACCTATTTGCAAGCTGAACAGCCTTATGACTGTGCCGGCAGTGCCAAAAGTGAAGGCTTGGGCATCGCCTTGCTTGAAAGCATTGACAACCAAGACCCAACCGCTTTGGTCGGTTTGCCTTTGATCCACACGGGCCGCTTGCTTCGGGCCGCCGGTGTGCCGTTACTGGATTGAATGTCATGCATTCTTCCGTCACCACCTTGGGTCGATTGTGTCTGGTGCCTGCGCCTTTGGATTTCATGTGCGAGAGCCAAGTGCCGCTGTCCCATGTCATGCCGATGCACACGTTGGAAGTGGCGTCGCAGTTGTCGCACTGGGTTTGCGAAAACGCGAAATCCACCCGGGCTTTGCTCAAACGCATCGACGCGGTTTGCCCGCTGAAAACCCCGATCCAATCGCAAACATTGGTGGAGTTGCCGCGACTGGTGCACAAAAAAGGAGACCACGCCGCAGGCGTTGACACCAGCAGTTTGTTGGGACCGGCCTTGGCAGGTCACGACTTGGGGTTGGTCAGCGAAGCAGGCATGCCAGCAGTGGCCGACCCGGGTTCTTCGTTGGTTCGCGCAGCCCATGACGCGGGTATCGATGTGCTGCCTTTGGTGGGGCCATCCTCTTTGCTGCTGGCCTTGTCAGCCAGCGGTTTGAATGGCCAACAGTTTGCGTTTGTGGGCTACTTACCCCAAGACGCGACAGCGCGAAACCAACGCATACACGCCCTGGAAAAACATGCGCTGTCGACCGGTGAAACGCAAATCTTCATTGAAACGCCCTACCGCAACCAAGCGTTGTGGCAAGCCTTGGTCACCCAGTTACAACCGGACACACGCCTTTGCCGAAGCAGCAATCTGAGTCTTCCAAACATGCAAATCGTCAGCCGACGCGTCGGTGTTTGGCGAAAAAACCTTGGCGAATCAGACAAGCACACACCGGTGGTGTTTGCGTTTGGGCCTTGACTGACAGCGGATTCAACGCAAACTTGGGACCAGGTGAAGCGAGGTTTTCACCATGCCTTCACCGATGGCCGCGCCAAACCGCTTGACCAAACGCTCGGCCACATTGTCTTGACGGGTGTAGTCCACGATGTCCTCGGCCTTGACCACGTCGCGTGCCACGCTGGACAGGGTGCCGTAGCCATCGGCCAAACCCAATTCAATGGCTTGCTGACCACTCCAAAACAAACCGCTGAAAATCTCTGGCGTGTCTTTCAAGCGATCACCCCGACCTTCGCGCACCACGGTGATGAATTGCTGGTGGATTTGGTCCAGCAGATGTTGGGCATGGGTTTTTTGCGTTTTGGTGGGTTGACTGAACGGGTCTAAAAACCCTTTGTTTTCACCTGCCGTCATCAATCGACGCTCGACACCCACTTTGTCCATCAGGCCGGTGAAACCAAAACCGTCCATCAGCACGCCAATGCTGCCAACGATGCTGGCCTTGTCGACGTAAATTTTGTCCGACGCCGCTGCTATGTAATAAGCCGCAGAGGCACAGGTTTCTTCGACCACCACGTACACGGGTTTTTGGTGCAATGCTTTCAAGCGTTTGATTTCGTCGTTGATCATGCCCGCTTGAACCGGACTGCCGCCAGGCGAGTTGATCAACAACACCACCGCTTGCGCGCCTTCGTCTTCAAAGGCCTGACGCATCGAGTCGATGATCCACTCGGCATTGGCATTGGCGTCGGCGTCAATCTCACCTTTGATTTCAATCAGCGCCGTGTGTGAAGACGGATGGTCGGTGCTGGCTGCGCTCTTGCCTTGGTGCAGTGAATACCAAATCACGCCCAACACCAGCACCATCCAAAAAAGACGAAACCCGATGCGCCAGCGCCTGGCCACGCGTTGCTCGGTGATTTGTGCCATCACCAACCGCTCCAAGGTGTCGCGCTCCCAGTGGCTGGGTTTGTCCTGTGCAGCGGTTGCTGAAGCGTTGGTGGCAGGGCCTGCGTCTGGCGCGGGCGGTGTGTGTTCTTCTTGCATTGTCAGAATTCCAAAGGCTTGAGGTTGTAGGCAGTATGCCAGTGCACCACACCTTGCGCTTCGCTCAGGGTGATTTTCACCAACCCCCCACGGCAAGGTCCCCCGACGCATTCACCGGTCTGCGGGGAATAGGTGGCGCCATGGGTGGCGCAAAGCAACCAGCGTCCTTCGGTGTCAAAAAAACGGTCCGGCTGAAAATCCATTTCCATCGCCACGTGGGTACAGCGGTTCAAGTAAGCCTGCACTTGACCCTCAAAGCGCACCGCAAACGCGCGACAAGTTTGGCCCGCATAGACGACGTCAAACGGCACAGCCAAACCGCTGTCTGCCAGCTCAGCGCTGTTGCACAAGGGAATGACTTGGTCATCCATGGGCCGTCAGCCAGTCGTGCAATTCGGGCACGTTGTGCGCCACAGTCAGCGGCTGCCAGCGGCCAAACTCTGACGTGCCGTGGGCACCGTAACTGACGCCAACGCTGGCGCAGCCGGCCTTGTGCGCCATTTCCAGATCGTGGGTGGTGTCACCGATCATCAACGTGCGCTCGGGCGACACACCAAACTCGGCCATCAATTCATGCAACATGCGCGGGTTTGGTTTGCCTGCGGTTTCATCGGCGGTGCGCGAGCCGTCAAACATGCCGCGCAATTCCACTTGGTGCAACGCGTCGTCCAAACCTTTGCGGCTCTTGCCAGTGGCCACGGTCAAGATGTGTTGCTTGTCTCGCAAGGTTTGCAGCATCGGCAAGATGCCTTCGAACAATGACAAATCTTGGTGATGCAGCGCATAGTGATGCCGGTAGCGCTCACCGAGCATCGGGTACTTGTCTTTGGGCACATCCGGCGCCGCATGCGCCAATGCAGGCATCAGCGCCATGCCAATCACGTAAGCGGCTTGTTCATCGGTAGGTCGCTCTCCCCCAACGTCTTGCACCGCGGCTTGGATGCAACGCACAATGATGCGGGTGGAGTCGTACAGCGTGCCATCCCAGTCGAAAGCAATCAGATCAAACCGGCGCGGGCGGAGGGGGTTGGACATGGTCAATGCAATGTTGGAGTTCTGTTGGCAAGCCCGCCTCGACGGTTTCGCTGCGCCCCGTTTGGGGATGCACGAACTGTAACCGCCAAGCATGTAAAAACATCCGCTTCATGCCCAGCGCGGCCAGTCGTTTGTTCCATTCGAAATCACCGTACTTGTCGTCGCCGATGATCGGGTAGCCCTGGCTGGCCAGATGCACGCGGATCTGGTGGGTTCGCCCGGTTTTGATCGTGACTTCCAACAAGCTGTAGTCCCCGACCAAACGCGACACCCGCACCAAGGTGATGGCTCGCTGGGCGTTGGCATCGTCCTTGGCCGCGATGCGCACCCTTCGCTCGCCTTCACCGACACCGTTGGGTATCAAATAACGCTGCAATGGCAAATCGATGACTTTTTTGTTGGAAGGCCATTGCCCTTTGACCATGGCCAAATAGGTTTTGCCCGTCTCACGGTCGCGGAACTGGTCTTGCAACCGTGTGAGCGCGCTGCGTTTTTTTGCCACCAGCAGCACGCCAGAGGTGTCTCGGTCGAGTCGGTGGACCAACTCCAACATGCGCGCGCCCGGTCTGGCCTGGCGCAATTGCTCGATCACACCAAAACTGACACCGCTGCCGCCGTGCACCGCCACGCCAGCGGGTTTGTCGATGGCCAACATGTGTTCGTCTTCCATCAACACGGGGAACTCGCGCCCTGGCGCCACTGTCGCGTCCAGGTCCACGGTGGCCACACGCACTGGCGGCACGCGTACAAGGTCGCCGGATTGCACCCGGGTATCGGCGTTGACCCGACCTTTGTTGATCCGCACCTCGCCTGTGCGAATGATGCGGTAAACATGGGTTTTGGGGACGCCCTTGAGGTGGCGCAGCAAAAAGTTGTCAAGCCGCTGACCGGCGGATTCTTCATCGACCAGCAAGGTCTTGACCGCCGCCGCCGAGGTTGCTGGAGGTGTGTCTATAATCTGCTTCACCAGTGTCCGGTTCTAAGTGCTTGATTTGAATAAGAGATTAGAGCACGTCCTACCTGCACTGAGAGGTCGATGCCCGATGTGGCCGCCGCAAGTCTGACCGCCCCATTGCGGTCTGCCCTGCGGCCACGCATAAGCCCATGCCTTGGAAAACGCTGAAACGGAATACCACCATTGCAGGTTTGTTGTGAGCCTGCAAGGACCAAAGTGAGATTGACGACACACATGAACCTGATCTGGGTGCTTTTTGAAATGTGCATGCACTGGCTGTTGCCAGCTGCGCCTTTGCGCACTTCCCGCACTGTCACAGGCTCGACATGGAACCCGCTGGCACCTTTTGCCATGCCTGTTCGGCTTCAACTCGCTCGCATCCACCCGCCTCCCGCCCGACTTCTCCGCTAAAGCGGTGTTCGGCGCTTGATGGCGCGGTATTCCTTTTCCCGTTACCTGCATGGGCCCACGGCATCGTTGGTCCGCGAAGGACCTGTGTTGTAACGAATGAAAAGGAACGCATCATGAAACGGATGCTTATCAACGCCACGCAAGCTGAAGAGCGCCGCTTGGCCATTGTCGACGGGCAAAAACTGCTCGACTACGAAATCGAAATTGAAGGCCGGGAACAGCGCAAAGGCAATATTTACAAAGCCGTGGTAACCCGCGTCGAGCCATCTTTAGAAGCCTGCTTTGTCGATTACGGCGAAGAGCGCCACGGCTTTTTGCCGTTCAAAGAAATCTCCAAACAGTATTTCTCCAGCAACGTGTCGGCTTCCCAAGCGCGCATCCAAGACGTGATCCGCGAAGGCCAAGAGTTGTTGATCCAAGTGGAAAAAGAAGAGCGCGGCAACAAAGGCGCGGCGCTCACCACGTTCATTTCGCTGGCCGGTCGCTATGTGGTGCTGATGCCCAACAACCCGCGCGGTGGCGGTGTCAGCCGTCGCATCGAAGGCGATGACCGGGCAGAACTCAAAGAAGCCATGGACCAGTTGGAATACCCCAAC
>CANGZG010000073.1 GCA_947458415.1 Comamonadaceae bacterium
ACGCGGCGTTTGCTGACGAAGTGCGCGAGTTGATGCCGCAGTTGTCGCCTGAAATGCGCCAAGAGTTTTTGGACTTCTTGATCAGCTCACTCACCTCGGAATTCTCCGGCTGTATTTTGTACAACGAAGTGCGCAAGCATGTGAACAACCCCGACATCAAGCAACTGATGACCTTCATGGCACGCGACGAATCGCGCCATGCTGGGTTCATCAACCAATCATTGCGCGATTTCGATTTGGGCATTGATTTGGGCCAACTCAAACGCACCAAGTCCTACACCTTCTTCCAACCCAAATTCATTTTTTACGCCACCTACCTGTCCGAAAAAATCGGCTATGCGCGTTACATCACCATTTACCGCCAACTCGAAAAGCATCCCGACAAACGCTTTCACCCGATCTTTCGCTGGTTTGAGCGCTGGTGCAATGACGAATTCCGCCACGGCGAATCGTTTGCATTGATCATGCGTGCCAACCCCCATTTGCTGCGAGGCGTGAACTTGCTGTGGATCCGCTTTTTCATTCTCGCGGTCTATGCCACCATGTATGTGCGTGACCACACCCGTCCTTTGTTGCACGAGGCCATGGGCTTTGAGTCCACCGAATACGACTATGAGGTGTTTCGCATCACCTCAGACATCGCTCGCCAAGTCTTTCCTGTCGAGGTGGACATTGACCACCCCACATTCCGTGCCTGCATGACGCGCTTGGTCGAGCTGTCCATTGCGAACGCCAAAGCCAAAGAACGCGGTGGCGTCATCGGCTTGGCCGGCCGCGCGCTCACAGCGGTGCAAGCCGTGTTCACTTTTGGCCGGTTGTACTTGCTGCCTGTCAAGAAAAACGCTTTGCCTGCAGACATTCGCATGCAACCGACTTGGTAAAGGCATGTTTGCATGATTGATTTTTTCTCCACCACGCTTGGCGCCAGCTTGTTTGCGGTGTTTTGCTGGTGGTTGGGCACGGGCGCGATTTTGTGGTTGGTGCGCCTGCCCGCTGCCACCTTTCGGTGGAGCATGTTTTGCCTCAGCTTTTTGCTGGGCTTGAGCTTGTGGACAGCGTCGCTGAGCATGCGCTCGCATTCGGTGACCAACGCTTACATTGGTTTTGTCAGCGTGATCGCCATGTGGAGTTGGCATGAGATGGCGTTTCTCACTGGCTGGTTGGCTGGGCCTCGGCGAACCGCGCTCGACCCAGGCTTGGGTTTGAACCAACGCTTTGGCCAATCCGTGATGGCTTTGCTTTACCACGAAGTGGCATTGCTGTTTAACTTTGGCGTGTTGCTGGCTTTGCAACAAGGTCAACCCAACCACGTGGCCTTGTGCACCTACGCGTTGCTGTGGTGCATGCGTTTGAGCGCCAAACTCAATTTGTTTTTTGGTGTGCCGCAAGTGGGCGAACAGTATTTACCCGTGCATTTGCGTTACATCGCCAGCTATTTCAAAAGCGGTCGCATCAGTCCTTTTTTCTTTTTCACCATGGCGCTGTCCGTGGTGGTCTGGTCTTGGATGGTGTGGGAATTGCACACCGGCGCGGTGATCATCAGCACCGGTTGGGTGCTGCTCTCCTCGCTGCTGGGCTTGGCCATCATTGAACACCTGTTGATGGTGTTCGCCCTGCCGTTGCAACGTGTGTGGGGCTGGGCCATGAAACGCAGCCCGTATGCATTGCCCCGGTTGCCATTGACTGACACCGACGCCACCGTCCACTTGCCTGTGAACGCCAGCAAACAGGCTGACCCGGCATGAACGCCTTTCGCACAGAAATCGACCGCGCTTCGGGCGAAACCCCAGCGCGGCATTCGCCACGCGCCGTTGTCATTGGCAGTGGTTTTGGTGGACTGGCCGCCGCGATCCGGTTGAGCGTGATGGGCTACCAAGTGCAGGTCTTGGAAAAACTCGATGCGCCCGGTGGACGTGCCTATGTGCACAAGCAAGATGGGTTCACATTTGACGCCGGCCCGACCATCATCACGCTGCCCCACTTATTGCAAGAGTTGTTCAGCTTGTGCGGTCAACGCATGGAAGACCATGTGGATTTGCGCCCGATGTCGCCGTTCTACCGGATTCGTTTTGACGATGGCACGCACTTTGACTACAGCAATGACGAAGCGTCCATGCTGGCCCAAATTGAAGCCATCAGCCCGTCTGATGTGCAAGGGTTCAAAGACCTGATGAAGGCCTCGGCGCGTTGCTACGAATTGGGGTTTGTTGAATTGGGTTCGATCCCGTTTGAAACCATCGGTGATGTCATCAAAGCCTTGCCCAACTTGGCGCGCATGAAGGCCTGGCGCTCGATTCACAGCATGGTGGCGCGCTACCTCAAGCACCCCAAACTGCGCATCGTCATGAGTTTTCACCCGTTGCTGATTGGAGGCAATCCGTTTTCAGTCACTTGCGTGTATTCGCTGATCCACATCCTTGAACAACGTTGGGGCGTGCATTCGGCCATCGGCGGCACAGGTGCCATCGTGAATGCCTTGGTGGGATTGCTCAAAGAGCGCATGGTCCCCATCCGCTACAACGCCCCTGTCACACGCATTCGCGTCAAAGATGGCAAGGCGATCGCGGTCGAATTGGACAACGGTGAGTTGATCGGTGCAGACATCGTGGTCAGCAACGCCGACGCGGCATGGACATACCGCTATTTGATCGAAGAAAAAGACCGGCCCCATTGGCGTAACCGCCGGATTGAAAAGGGCCAATACTCGTCCGGCTTGTTCGTTTGGTATTTCGGTACCAACACGCAGTACAAAGAGGTGCCGCACCACATGATGGTGCTGGGTCCACGCTACAAAGAACTGTTGCAAGACATTTTCAAGAACCACACACTGGCCAAAGATTTCAGCCTGTATTTGTACCGCCCGACCGCCACCGACCCGTCGCTGGCACCTGCTGGATGCGACACGTTTTACGCCTTGTCCGTTGTTCCCAATTTGAGCAGCGGTACCGACTGGCCCGCCATCACCGAGCGATACCGGGATGCGATTGCAACCGCATTGCAAGACAGCGTGTTGCCGAATTTGAAGCAACACATCGTCACGTCGCGCGTGACCACGCCCCAAGATTTCCAAGACCGTTTGTGGTCGTTCAAAGGCGCAGGCTTTGGCTTAGAGCCGGTCATCACGCAAAGTGCATGGTTTCGTCCGCACAACCGAAGTGAAGATGTGAAGAATTTGTTTTTGGTGGGCGCCGGTACGCAACCGGGTGCAGGCGTTCCCAGTGTGTTGATGTCAGCCAAAATGCTTGAACAGGTGGTCCCCCATGCCCTTGCCTTTTACTGACCAAGCCGACCATGATTTGACCGCCTGCGTCGACATGATGCGCGGTGGCTCCAAAACATTTTTCGCCGCCAGCCGCTTGTTGCCACAACGCATCCGCGACGCATCGATTGCTTTGTATGCGTTTTGCCGTGTCGCTGATGACATGGTGGATTTGGGCGACTCGATCGAGCGCAGCTTGAAAGTGCTTCACCACCGCTTGGACCGCATTTATGCTGGCCAACCCGAGAACACGGTCGAAGACCGCGCCTTGGCGGTGGTGGTGCAACGCCATGATTTACCGCGCCATTTGTTGGACGCGTTGCTGGATGGTTTTGCGTGGGACGGCCACGAACGGCGCTACGACACCATGGAAGATTTGCACGGCTATGCCGCGCGTGTGGCGGGCAGTGTGGGTGCCATGATGTGTTGGATCATGGGCCCGCAACAAGCGGTCACACTGGCGCGAGCGTGTGAATTGGGCGTGGCCATGCAACTCACCAACATCGCGCGAGATGTGGGTGAAGACGCGCGCATTGGCCGTGTGTATTTGCCGCTGCAATGGATGCGCGAAGAAGGCATGGACCCGGATGCTTGGTTGCTCACGCCAACGTGTACGCCTGCCTTGCAACGCGTGGTTGAGCGGGTGCTGCAAGAGGCCGACCGTTTGTACAAACAATCCACGGCGGGCATTGCCCATTTGCCGCGCGATTGCCGCTCGGCCATCATGTCAGCCAATCTCATCTACGCCGAAATAGGCCACCAACTGCGCCGCATCGGCATGGACCCGGTCAACCATCGCAGCGTGGTCAGCGGCAAACGCAAACTGTGGCTGTTGGCCCGCGCATGGGTGCAATCGCGTTGGGTCACTGTGAAACGCCATCAACCGCAACCCTTGGCAGGCATTGCGTACCTGGTGGAGCAGTGTCAACTCAGTGCACAAACGTTGACACCTGACCCTGCGATGCTGTCCAAACCCCCGCGCATTGAATCGATGCTGAACATGTTTGAGCGGTTGGAAATGCAGAGAAGACAGAGTGCAGGCATGCCGGTTAACAGGTATCAGCGTTAATTCATGGGGTAATTGGGGTCAGTTTCCGGGTAATTGGGGTCAGTTTCCAATTTCTTTTAGAAATTGGAAACTGACCCCAATTACCCAATTACCCAATTACCCATTTACCTAATCATCCTCCACGTCCCCGATCTCCGGAAACAACACCTCTGTGTAACCAAACTTGGTGAAGTCTCTCACCCGCATCGGGTAGAGCTTGCCGATCAAGTGATCGCATTCGTGTTGCACCACACGCGCATGAAAACCATCCACGGTTCGATCGATGGGATGGCCTTTTTCGTCAAACCCGGTGTAGCGGATATGCGCCCACCTCGGCACCATGCCGCGCATGCCAGGCACTGACAAGCACCCTTCCCAATCCTGCTCTTCTTCTGTACCGATGGGCGTGATGACGGGGTTGATCAATACCGTCTCTGGCACCCGTGGTCGGTCAGGGTAACGCGGGTTCGGGTGCGGGCTTCCAAAAATCACCACTTGTAAATGAACACCAATTTGTGGCGCCGCCAGCCCTGCTCCATTGGCTGCGGCCATGGTTTCGCGCATGTCTGCAATCAGCGTGTGCAACTCGGGTGTGTCAAACACCGTCACAGGTTTGGCCACGCGCCACAAACGCGCGTCACCCATTTTGAGAATTTGATGGACAGGCATGGGCTAAATCGACCCCTCGAACAACTCCTGTATCCAGTAATGCACCTCGTTAGAAACGGGTTGCACAAAATCGCCCCCATTACTTAGCAAGATATAACTGACACGGTAATGCGGGTTGGCACGAATGAGCGTGCGGTAACCGTCTTTTTGCCCGGCATGTGCATAAGCACCATGGCTGGGTTTTTCAGATGACAGCACCCAACCCATGCCATACAGGTCACCGTTTTCAAAGGCTGGGTTCGCAGTTCCCGGTTGGGTCATGCGGGCGTGGCTGTCTGGGCTCACCACTCTTCCATCCTGGTATGCACGCAGCCAAATCGCAATGTCAGACAACGAACTGTAAATGCCTGTGGGTCCTTCGGTGCGAAGTTGAATGCCCTTGGTCCGTTGGGTCGCTGCATAGTTCAGTGCCAAGGTTTCGTCCAGCAAGCGTGGCTGCGTCTCTACCCTGCTGCGGGTCATGCCCAGTGGTTCGAACATGCCTTGTCGCAGGCATTCACCAAAACTCTTGCCACAAGCGTTGGTGACAATTTCCGCCAGCAGCACATAGTTGCTGTTGCTGTATTGCGCCTGTGAACCAGGCGAAAAATTCAAACGTGGATCGGTGCGCCAGCGTTTCAATAACTTGTCATTGGTCAACCCGTCTAACTCCATGAGCGTCGCTGCGGTGATTTGACGCATATAGTCTGGCACACCTGCGCTTTGTGTCAACAAATGCTGAACCGTGATGCCGGTCCACTCCGATGGCAGTCCAGGAACCCATTGGTTCACACTGTCGTCAAGTTTGAGCACGCCACTGTCGGCCAACTGCATCACGGCGGCGGCAGTCATCGGTTTGGAAGCAGATGCCAACTCGAACACGGTATTGCCATCGATGGGAATGCGTTGATCACGCTGTGCCAAACCCGCCCAGTTGTTGTAGATGACTTCACCTTCCCATTCCACCCACACGGCCAAGCCCGGCCCTTGGCGCGCGTCTAACTGTCGCAATATCTTGTCAACGTTGAGTCGGAAGATGGCGATGCGTTCTTCTTTGCTGGTCTCAGGACTGATCTCCGTGGCATGTGCATGCAACGGCATGACGCAACAGACCATGGCAAACCATCCGCCGATGCCATGGCACACCACTGTCCAACTTTTCAAACCACACGCTGACAACCGCTGACACCATGTCATGGAAATTCCTTTGCAATGTCTGCTTCAGTCCAAGCCGGTTTGTTCGGTGCATAACGCTGTCGCATCCATTTCACCAAGGACACGATTTGCGCCTTGCTCAAACTGTGTTCAAACCCTGGCATGAATCCCGTCTGTCTTGACGCAGGTTGTTGCACACCATGCAAAATCACTTTGATCAGGTTGGCAGGGCTGTCGCTGTGCAAGTTGCCATTGAGTGCCAAGGGTTGGTTCACACCCAACAACTGTGGGCCGTCACCCTCGTGGTGACACGCCCCGCAACTGCCTGCAAATTGACGCGCAGCTGCATCATTCAGCGCAGCGCTGGCCGCCGCTTGGGTCACCACACTCAGGGCTCGCGCACCATAGTCGGCGTCATCCAATGCGGCTGCAGCCGGATTCAACGATGCCAAATACACTGCCATGGCTTGCACATCCTCGTCTGACACGCTGTGCAAATTGCGAACCACTTGTGCCATGGGACCACTGGCTGTGCCGTGAAAACCGCTGAACCCCTGTCGCAGGTAATTGAAAAAATCTTGCGCACGCCAAGGCATGGGGGAAGCGTTGAACGCGGTCAATGCCGGCGCATGCCAACCTTCCACCATGGCGCCTTGCATGTAGCCGGTTTGCTTTTGTTCTGCACCCAAAGCATTGCGCGGGGTATGGCATGCGCCGCAATGCGCCACGCCATTGACCAAGTATTCACCGCGGTTCCATTGCGCGGTTTGGCTGCTTTCGTAGCGCTCTTGCCGGTCTTGGTGAAACAAACCATTCCACACCGACAGCAACGGGCGGAAATTCAAACCACCCCACATGTGCGCCGCAGGCGGGGTGTGCGTCACGGGCGGTTGCGACATCAACCACGCATACAACGCGGTCATGTCGTCATCGCTGATGCGTGCAAACGAGGTGAACGGAAACACCGGGTACAAGGCATGGCCATCTTGCGAAATACCTTCGCGCATGGCCCGTGCAAACGCTTGGTACGACCATGCACCGATACCGGTCTGCAGATCCGGACTGAGGTTGGTGCTGTAAATGGTGCCGTAAGGCGTGGCAAACGGTTTGCCACCTGCCAAAGGAACGCCTTGGTCAGCGGTGTGACAACTGATGCAATTGCCCAGCGCTGCCAATGTGGCGCCCCGGCTGATTTGCGACTCACTGAACGCAGCGGCCACTGGTGCGACGCTTGGCAACGCGGTTCGCACACCGACCCATGCGCTGACCACGGCGACGGTCGCGAACAGCGCGCCGCCAATGTGTGTGATTCGCTTTCCCCAAGACACATCCCACCCGGGCTGAGCAGAGCGCGGTGCGCTGGCGGGTGCCGGTTGGACAGGTGGCGTTGGGGTGGCAGGTGCTGACAACGGGTGCAAAGCCGCACGCACCACCTCAGGCGTGAACGGCGGGTTGCGAAAACGCACACCAGTGGCATCGAATATGGCGTTTGCAATCGCTGCCGTGCCTGGCACCGAAGACGATTCACCCGCACCCAATGGGTCTTGCAAGGGGCGCGGCATTTGCACGACTTCAATCACCGGCACTTGCTTGAAATTCAAAATCGGATAACTGCCCCACTCCGCGCTGGTCACGCGGCCATCGTTGGCATCGGTTTGCATGTGTTCAAACAAGGCGCGGCTCGTGGTCTGCAACACATTGCCATGCACTTGGTGTTCAACGCCTTTCGGGTTGATGACGCGACCGGCGTCATGCCCGACCACGACGCGTTTGACTTGCACTTCGCCCGTGGTTTGATGCACTTGCACGTCAGCCACCCAAGCGGCCCATGCCGCGCCAAAACCTGGCCATTTGCTGTGCGTGTAACGGGCGTAGGCAATGCCTTGGCCTTGCAACCATTCACCTTGGGCGTGTTGTTGTTGAGGGCGTGTGTGTGGCTGCCAACCTGCTTTGTCTGCGGTGGCTTGCAACACTTCACGTGCACGCTGATCCGACAAATGCGCCAAGCGGTATTGCAAGGGGTCTTGGCCTGCGGCGCTGGCCAACTCGTCAATGAAGCTTTCATGCGCAAACGCATTTGGCAAAGCAGACACACCGCGCAACCAAGATGCACGCAAGATCGGCGGCATGTCGTTGACGGTGACGCGCAGATCGGCAAAGTCATACGGTGGTCGCGCAGTGCGGTCACCCATTTCATAAGCGCGTGCCAGTGGCTCGACGGTGCGGGTCAACAACAATGCCAAAGTGGTTGCCCCATTCGATGGATAAGAGGTGTGAAAGTCGTAACCGCTGGGCTCGCCACTGCTGGCCAACCCGCCTTGCACTTGCATCAATTGCGCGGCGCCTTTTGGTTCCCACAGGTGCTCTTGCTCGCGGCTGAGTTGCACGCGCACCGGGGCACCCACCGCTTTGGACAACAGCGCCGCATCGGCGGCCACATCGTCTGCGCCATTGCGCCCGTAGCAACCAGCGGCTTCCATGCGCACCACATCCACCTCGGTGTCGCGCAACCCACACAACAACGCAATGTCCGCGCGCAAGGCATGCGGGTTTTGTGTCCCTGCCCATACCCGCAATTGACATGGCATGTCATCCGTGGCCACTGGCTGCCAGTGCGCGACCGCGCATGACGGTCCGATGGATGCATGCAATTGGTAAGGCCAGACATAAGTGCGTTGCAAATGTTGCGATGCATCGGCCAGCGCTTGGTCCACGTCACCTTCATTGACCAACTCGCGTGGCGTGGATGGGTGGCGACGAATCGCGTTTTCGGCGTCAGACACATCGGGCATGCCTGGCCATGGCTTCCAAATGATCTTGAGTTCGCGCATGGCTTGCTCGGCGTGTTCCTCGCGTTCAGCCACGATGCCCACAAAATCGCCTTGCACCACCACAGATCGAATACCGGGCAGATGGGCAATCGACTGTGTGTCCACGCGCTCGAGTGTTTGACCAATGAAGTCACCGCTGTCAGCGCCAGCGTACGGAGGGCGAACCACCCGACCATGCAACATGCCAGGCAAACGCATGTCATGCACGAACACCAGTTCACCAAACACCTTGCCCGGTATGTCGATTCGAGGCAAGCTCTGACCCGACACGGTGTGTGCGTCCACAGGTTTGAGCGGTGTGTCCAAGTCCAATTGCAACTCAACACTTACCCCATGGAGCAAACTGGACCATGGCACGGGCGCACGGCCCGCTGCTTCAATGCCTTCTTCCACCAATCGCAAAGTCGCTGGTGATGTGACCCACAAACGGGCGGCTTGTTGCAATAACCATTGCGCAGCCTGTGCCGCCGCCGCACGCAACGGTGCAGCATGCACTTGGATGGATGCACTGGCGATCGTCGACCCTTGGTTCGGGGACACACCTGTCATGCCCATGACCATGTGCACGCGCGCGGGTGAAATCGACAATTCTTCTGCAACGATTTGCGTGAGAGCTGTGCGCAAACCGGTGCCCAAATCCACATGGCCATGCAACGCGGTCACACTGCCGTCGTCCCACACCGCGATGAAACACTCCGCTCCTTCATCAGGCTGGCTGTAGACAAAACCGGGTTGCCCAGCCACCGGTGGCGAAACAGGCAGCGGCGCGCGAACAATGCGCAACACGCCTTGTGCCTGAAACATGTCTTTGCGGTGTTGAACCTTGGCCGCTCGCATGGTCAAGCGGTGTGAACGTTCATCAACACAGCAGCCCGGTGCACCGCCGCGATGATTTCGATGTGTGTGCCACAGCGGCACAGGTTGGCCGACAAGGCCTGTCGAATCTGTGTGTCAGTGGGTTGGGGGTGCTTGCGCAACAACGCCACGGTCATCATCAACATGCCATTCAAACAATAGCCGCATTGCGCGGCCTGTGTGTCGATGAACGCTTGCTGCACCGGATGCGGTGAACTGGCGTTACCTAAGCCCTCCAGCGTGGTGATGTCGCGACCTTGCATTTCCAAAGCAGGAATGACACAGGCTCTGGCGGGCATGTCATCCACCAGCACCGTGCATGCGCCGCACTCACCCAATCCACAACCGTATTTCGGGCCATTGAGCCCCAAGTCATTGCGCAACACATGTAACAAGGTGGCGGCATCACTCAAGGTCAGATCAACGCTTTGTTGATTGACCTTGAGTTGCACGTCCACTGATCGCAATGGCTTCATGTGCGGCAGTGGTGTGGGCGTGTGAATCAGACTTGGATGTCGCCCGACTGAATGCGCTTGACGCCTTTGGCTGCCATGTTTTTCCATGCAGCTTCCAGCGAACCGTTGAGGTCAATCGCACGGCAAGCGTCTTCGACCACCGACACCTCGAAGCCGGCGGCACGCGCATCCACGGCGGTCCATGCCACACAAAAGTCAGTGGCCAAGCCGGTGACAAACACCGTCTTGATGCCACGTTGTTTCAGGTAGCCAGACAAGCCTGTGGCGGTTTTGCCGTCGGCTTCCATGAAGGCTGAATAGCTGTCGGCCTTGGGGGGGTAGCCATTGAGAATGATCAACTGAGCAGAAGGCAAGGCCAAGTCTTTGTGCAACTCTGCGTCTTTGGTGCCTTGCACGCAGTGGTCTGGCCACAGCACTTGGGTGCCATAGCTGAGTTTGGTGGTTTCAAACGGTTTTTTGCCAGCGTAGGCAGAGGCAAATGAGGCGTGGCCTTGGGTGTGCCAATCTTGTGTGACCACGATGTTGTCAAACGCTTTGGAGATGCGGTTGATGACGGGAACCACTTCAGAGCCTTTGGCCACAGGCAAGGTGCCGCCTTCGATGAAACAATTTTGCACATCGACCACGATCAACACCGAGTTTTCACCGGGTTTGATTTTGGCAGCCGACCAGGCCCAAGGCGCTACCGCACCCAATGCACCCACGGTGCCTAACGCGGTCAGAAGTTTTCTACGATCTGCTTTCATCTTGCAACTCCAATCAAAAAAACCGCACAACCCGTGCGTAGGGAAACTGACTCAACACCGAATCACCGCAGGCC